>JBLIOB010000108.1:0-12817 GCA_047639575.1 Parvicellaceae bacterium | reverse complement strand
AAAATTAAATTCAGAAATTATGGATACTCTAATGCATCGCTAGACGATCACTATTACATTGCTGGTGGTTATAAATTTGATTTAGGAGATTTTGCTGTTGAACCATCACTTATGGTTAAATATGCAGACCCTGCTCCAGTTCAAGTTGATGCAATGGCGAGGATTATTTATAAAGATAATTTTTGGTTAGGTGCCGCATATCGAACAAATGATGCTGTTTCTGCCATGATTGGGTATACCTATAAGAACAACATAATGCTTGGTTTTAGTTATGACTTCACTACGACTAATTTAAAGAACTATAGCAGCGGGGTGTACGAAGTGATGCTTGGGATTAAGTTTACTCGGACTAAAACATTCGAGGATGAAGCAACGAAAAGTTCCTTTGAGTAAGAAATTATAAAGTACGTATAAAGAAAAAGCCGTATTGTAGAATTTGCAGTGCGGCTTTTTCTTTGTTGGCATAATAACTTTATTAATTTTGCACTATGAAACATATTTTCAACTCGTTACTAATTATTAGCCTTGCTTTAATCACACCCATTACGATAGTTGCACAAGCAACTCAAGTGGTTCGCGGTAAGATCGTGGACAAAGAATCACAGTACCCATTAGATGGAGCGGATGTTAAACTGCTTGATTCAGATGGTAACCAGACGGTGACTTCCAGTGATGGTAAGTTCAGATTGGAAAATGTTCCTGTTGGACGTCAAAGTATAGCGATTGAGTATACTTTCTATAAGACCAGGATTATGGAAATAATTGTAATAGCTGGGAAAGAATCCATACTGAACGTTGGTCTTGAAGATGCATTTAACGAAATTGGAGATGGTGTAGAAATTGTTGCCAAGAAAGCAGGCGAGCTGAATAATGATATGGCAAGTGTTTCGGCAAAGTCGTTTTCTGTTGAAGAAACGGATCGTTATGCAGGAAGTAGATCTGATCCAGCAAGAATGGCATCGAACTTTGCAGGTGTGCAAGGGGCCGATGATTCAAGAAACGATATTGTTGTAAGAGGAAATTCTCCAATTGGGGTCCTTTGGAGAGTTGAAGGAATTGATATTCCAAATCCAAGTCATTTTGCTATTTCCGGATCTACTGGAGGTCCAGTAAGTATTTTGAATAATAAGACCATGGGTAATTCTGATTTCTTTACAGCAGCGTTTCCTGCGGAATATGGAAATAGCTTATCAGGAGTTTTCGATTTAAAACTAAGAAACGGGAATAACGAAAAACATGAATTTTCAGGACAATTTGGTCTGTTGGGTACGGAGATTTTAGCAGAGGGGCCTCTTAGTAAGGAGTCAGGCGCATCCTATTTAGTCACGTATAGACTTTCAAATTTTGATATTTTAACTTCATTAGGTATCGATATTGGTACTACGGCTATTCCAAAATATATGGATGCTTCTTTTAAATTGAACTTCCCACTTAAGAATGAAGCGAATCTTTCGTTTTTTGCGATCGGTGGTTCAAGTAAAGTTGATATTCTAATTAGTAATCAGTTTGATCCAGGTTTGGTTGACCTGTATGGCGAAAACGACCGTGATCAATTGTTTAGGACTAAAATGGGTGTGTTTGGAACAACATATTCTAAAGCCTTGAATGAAAAGACGTTTTTGAAATCAACAACTTCTTTTTCAGGTCAAAATCAAAAATCTAATCACGAATTAGTATTTAGAAGCTTAGATACAACTTCAACCGAGTTTGAAGGTGGTGCTTTCGTTGTTGATTCAACGAGAGATTTGCTGGCCTATTGGTTTACTGAATATAAAATTTCGAACTACACGGCTGTTAATAAGAAGTTTAGCAAAAAGAACATACTTAAATATGGCGTTAGTACTGATTATTACATGTTCGATTTCAAAGACAGTATAGACAACATTGGTGCTGGGACATATGAAACTAGATGGGATCAGAAAAGTTCTGCATTTTTAGTTAGACCTTTTATTCAATGGAAGCATAATTTCAATGAAAAGACTACGATGAATATTGGAGTTCATCAGACGTATTTCTCACAAGGAAATACCTATAGTTATCCAGAGCCAAGATTAGGTTTTAATTGGAGATTTAAAGAAAAGCAATCGCTGAATTTTGGTGTAGGATTACATTCTCAAATTCAACCTACTTATTCTTATTTCTATCTTAATGATACTTGTTCTTCGTGCGCACACGGTAAAACAAGCTCAAATCAAGATTTGGGCTTGTCTAGAAGTTTTCACGGGGTTATTGGATATGATAGAGCGCTTGGTAAAAATGCAAGGCTAAGAATGGAAGCTTATTACCAATATTTATTTGCCATACCTGTATCTCTTACAGATTCTAATTCAGTATCAATGATAAATGCCGGAAGTGGGTTTTCAAGGTTCTTTCCTGGAGAATTAACGAATACGGGAACAGGAACAAACTATGGAATTGAAGTGACTATAGAAAGACGATTCAACAAAAACTACTACTTCATGTTAACAGGTTCTTTGTATAACTCTGTTTATAAAGGTAGCGATGGGAAAGAAAGAAATACTGACTACAACGGTAATTTTGCTGTAAATGGTTTGTTTGGTTGGGAAAAGAAAATCAAGGATCGAAACACTTTTGGCGTTGGTGGAAAAATCACATGGGCTGGAGGAAAGAGATTTGGTCTTGTTGATACGGCAGCATCTGGATTAGCATCTGAAGTTATTTTTACTGATGACAGCTATAACTCGCTTCAGTTTAGAGATTACTTCCGTGTTGATTTAAAATTGAACTATAAGATCAATAGTAAAAAACATAAAATCACCCATGAAATCGCCATTGATTTAGTGAATTTGCTGAATATTCAGAATACGCTAAGTTTAACTTATGTGCCAGATAATATTGATCAAGATACTGGTCTCCCTCAACCATTCTTGGAAAACTACCAATTAGGTAGACTGCCAATATTCTATTACAAGATAAATTTCTAAACAAAAAAAAGGAACCTGAAAAGGTTCCTTTTTTTTCGTTTTCTCCATGTCTGTGCTGAACAATAGCCCATATTTTATGTTCAATTGACGTGAAAAGTAAGTTCTGATTTGTAAATTTACTGAAGCAAAGAATAATTATGAAAGTAGAGCAATTATATACGGACTGTTTGGCCGAAGCGGCTTACTACATAGAATCCAACGGAGAAGCTGCGATCGTAGACCCGATGAGAGAAGTTCAACAGTACATTGACATGGCGAACGCTAACGGTGTCAAGATCAAGTATATTTTCGAAACCCATTTTCATGCTGATTTTGTTTCAGGACATGTAGATTTAGCCGAAAAAACTGGAGCGAAAATAGTATTTGGCCCAACGGCAAAAACTGAATTTGATAGTATTATTGCAACTGACGGGCAAATTTTCAATGTTGGTGATTTGTCAATTGAAGTAATGCATACCCCCGGGCATACTGTAGAAAGTTCTACATACTTATTGAAGGATGAGCGGGGAAAGGATTTTTGCATATTTTCTGGAGACACTTTATTTATTGGAGATGTTGGAAGACCGGATTTAGCGATCAAGTCAGATGTTACTAAAGAAGATTTAGCGGGGATGCTGTTTGATTCATTGCGTTCTAAAATAATGCCTCTGGCTGATGATGTAATGGTCTACCCCGGACATGGAGCTGGATCATCATGTGGTAAAAACATGAGTTCAGAAACTTATGCAACCCTAGGGGATCAAAAAGAAAATAACTACGCATTACAAGATATTTCTAGAGAGGATTTTGTAAAAGAGTTAACTACAGGGATTATGCCTGCGCCTCAGTATTTCCCAAAAGCGGCAATGCTCAACAAAAATGGTTACACGTCCATTGATGAAGTTGTAAGTAAAGGAGCCAATGCGTTGCGGCCATCTGAAGTTTTAAAGCTGCAAGAAGAAGGAGCATTAATATTGGATACCAGATCAAAAGAAGATTTTCACGAAGGATTTATAAAAGGGTCAATTTTCATTGGAATTGATGGGGGGTTTGCTCCATGGGTTGGAACAGTCATTAAAGACAATAAGCAGCCAATAATTATTATTGTAGAAGTAGGACGAGAAGAAGAAGTTACTATTAGATTGTCACGAGTAGGATATGATAATACCATTGGCTATTTACAAGGTGGATATGAGTCTTGGAAAGCAGCAGGTTTGCAGGTTGATGAGATCACTTCTATTCTAGCACCTGATTTGGCTAATCTATTAAAGGAAAAAAAGGACTTCAACTTAATTGATGCAAGAAAACCTTCAGAATTTGAAGCAGAACATTCGTGTTCAGCTATAAATCGCCCCTTGGACTTTATAAGTTCAGAGATTGACGGATTACAGAAAAACGAAAAATACTATGTTCATTGCAGAACTGGTTATAGATCATTAATCTATACTTCAATTATGAAGAAAAATGGAATTGCGAACGTAGTTGATGTTGAAGGAGGATTTGAGGCGATGCAAGAAACGGACATTGCAATGACAGAATTTGTCTGCCCCTCAGAAAATTAATCAGGCTAAAGCTTTAAATTTAAAGCCTCTTTCGGATAAGTTCCCTAGAATCTGAGGTAATGAGGTTAACATGGTCTTAGAAGCCTTCAAACTATCATGAAAAACGATGATACTACCAGACTCAACATTGGTGGTTACATTTAAGGTACATTGATCACCATCAACCCTTGAATCAAAATCACCGGAAAGTACATCCCACATAATGAGCTTGTAATTTGTCTTTACTTCTTTTGCTTGTGAGCGAGTGATTTTACCATAGGGTGGCCGAAATAATTTTCCGGGAATAATTTTACCACATCGTGCTATATCTTCAAGGTATTTTTCCTTCTCCGTATGCCAACCATTAAAATGGGAATAGGAATGATTACCAATAGAATGGCCTAACTGTGAATATTTATCAAGGTAGCTTGGATGATTTTCAATATTCTCACCAACTAGAAAAAACGTAGCTAAAGCATCAAATTCGGCAAGTATTTTAAATACCTGATCGGTTATTTCAGGAGTTGGTCCATCGTCAAACGTTAAGTAAACCTCCAGACTGTCATTTGGCAGATTCCAAATGAAGTCACGATAAAGAGGTTTAATAATATTAGGGGTTTTTACAAAATACAATTAGTACTTTTTAAAACCACTCAGGGAACCAATCTTCAGCAACTATCCTTGGAAATTTCCGTTGATTTGTCATCGTAGATCTAAGCGAAGCTTCAATCGATTTCTTAGCTTCTTTCTCACTTTTAGAGAGTTTACGCATCGATTTAGGAGAGATATCTGCAAGTTCTCTGAAATGAGCTTTCATCTCATCCAGTAGAAGAGCATACTGGTACTTATCATCAGCAAGTACACCATAGTTAACCTCATTATTAACCACTTGATCTCTTGTTTGCTGCTGAGTCAAAGAAGCTTGTCTTGTAACTTCCATGTGTAAAAGAGCTTTCCCGATTTCGCTTAGTTGATTAATGGTCCAGACATCATCTAATTTCTTGAAATAATCCAAATCCTCTAAACGATTTCCAATTAAGTAATCAGCAAGTCCTTGAGCTTTAGCAGCTAATTCTTCATTCTCTGGATCAGCGTGAACCAGGTCATAATAATTACCTAACATATAGTAACAAAGATCATCTGGATTTACATTGTCTAAAGGCATTACTTCGAAACAACGATCCAGAATGTTTTCTGCTTTTTTACGCTGAGTTGCAGCCTTTTTAGGATCCAAAGAAGAATCTGCATTCCTGATTAATTCATCAGAAAATCGCATAAATTGTCCACGTAAATTGTAGACCATTCTCATGGTATAGTAATCCACATAAACATTCTTTCTGTCCATGTTACCCCAGCTGAAAGATTTATCTCCTGCAGTACCCATTAGCCTATTGTAGGTTTTGTCCTCATGGAATGTATAAGAATCTGTTCCAGCAGGATGTTGCCCGGCTATCTTAAATGGTGTCAACTTATAAGTTAATCCTTCCATTTGGAAGTACTTAGAAAGGTCGCCATGTGCAGCAGCATTACCCGCAAAATAAATCGGACGTTTCCAGTCGTAGTGGGCTAATAAATCTAATACCATAAGGTCAGATTTAATCATAGTTCCAGATATAGACCATTCAAGCTTGTCCTCAAGCGGCAACTTCACCATTGTTGTGTCTGCTATCCCAGAGGCAATTGCGTTCGCTTTGTTCACCGGAATTGAAACCTTACGTTGATGATAAACATATTGAGGCTTCTTAACATTAGGTAGGACCTTTAAACTGGCTGGTTTCATGATGTCATCGAACACCTCAATAGCCGAGACATACTCATTTTTGGCTTGTTTCTCTTGGTCGTAGAAATAAATTACATCTCTAGTTCCTTGTCTATATTGGTATTCTTCGGCTGTAAACGGCACAGGTTCAGACTCGTAAGCTTTTCGCATACTTTGCTTAACATGCCAGTCCGTGCCTAATAAACTTAAGTTCACTACTCTTACGTCAGTCCTGTATTTTTCAACTTCCTGAACATACCACAGCGGGAAAGTATCGTTATCTCCATGCGTAAACAGTATTGCATTGTCATCACAAGAATCTAAATATGATTTCGCAACATCTCTTGCAGAATATCGTTCGGATCTATCATGATCATCCCAGTTTTCAGATGCTAAGATTATCGGAATAGGTGCCGCCAATACAAAGGCTACTGCGGCTCTTGCGATTCCAGGAGCTTTTTTAAGTGCCATCATCAGACCTAATACAGGAATTGTAATTAATGTCATGTACCACATTGATAATCCAAATGCAAGGTTTATTACTAATGTCAAACTTGCAAAAAGCACAGTGACTAATGCTATGATCGCTAAGTTCTTCCATTTAATGCGCCTACTTATGTCATAGAGTGCCCAGACTCCAATGCCTATCCATATAGAGAAGGCATAAAATGAAGCGGCAAACGCATAATCTCTCTCTCGCGGCTCAGCCGGTTTCTGATTAAGATAAATGCAGATTGCTAGCCCCGTGAAGAAGAACAGGAGCATGACAACAAACCAGTCTTTCGGACGATAGACTAAATGATAAATAAGCCCGATCAGCGCTAATAGCAACGGCAAGAAATAATACATATTATTTCCTTTATTGTCTGACACTTTATGTGGAACATTTTCTTGAGGGCCTAACCTTACATTATCAACGAAATCGACTCCTGAGAGCCAGTTTCCTTCAAGGAATGGACCTTCACCTCCGCCAATGCCATTATAGCCTTGTAAATCGTTCTGTCGTCCTGAGAAATTCCAAAGAAAATATCTAAAGTACATCCAGCCAAATTGATACTGCATCATGTACTGAAAATTTTCACCAGAAGTAGGTTTGTAAATTCCTTCTTTCATGATTGAAGCTAACTGCTTTTGCATATTAGCTGCAGCTTCTAGGTCATTAGCTCTGAATGCCTGATTTATGTTATCCTGAACTGCAGAACGAAGCTTCTCCATGTTTCTAAACTGGCCACCATATTCTGGTGGCGCAGGTAGAGGCATCTTTTTATCTCCCTCATATCCACACCAGGCCATGTAGTTTTGGCCGGAACCTGACCGATACATTCTTGGGAAATAGGTGCTATATTTTTCGCTGAATACTTGCTCAGCATATTTTCCATCATCCGATATGATGTATTCGGAAACAATTTCTGCATTTGGTGCAAGGGAATCTTTATACTTAGCCGCGGAACGGTAGTTGTCGAAAGCTAAAGCCGAACCATCTTTTCTCTTAAGTGGTCTTTTCACGAGCCCAGTGCTTTCCTTTAGCACATAGGCCTTCATATAAGTAGGATTCTTATGCTTAGAATCTACTACAGGAGTATTCCAGTATTGTCCATGCGCTATTGGCCAACTTCCATATTGTTCCCTTTTCAGGTAAGAAGAAAGGGACGTCAATGTTTCCGGATTATTCTCATCTAAAGGTGGATTGGCATTGGATCTTACTACAATCATGGCGAAAGATGAGTAACCGATCAAAAGGACCAATATGAATGATACAGTTGCATTAGTCACCTTAAGGACTCCTTTTGTGAACTTTTCGCTTTTGACGAATATCCAAGCGAATGAAAAGATCATCCAAGGAATTGCTAATAACCAGCCCGCAATAAATCCGAGTAAAGTCAATACACATAAGAAGAAAATCACTTTTTGGAAAGTCGATAGTTCTCCTTTTTGCGATAAATAAAGTGCAATGCTTATTGAAGCGATTAATAAAATAAAGAATACAATCGCTCCGGAGTTAAACCCAAGGCCCATCACGTTTACCGTGAACATTTCCATCAAAGCAGCATGATCCACTACTTCTGGAATAATAACAGCTTGAATTAATCCTAGTACAACAATAGATACAACTCCAGTGATTATTAACCCCCAAATCTTGAATTCGAATTTTTTGAAGTAATAAACAAAACAAATTGCTGGAATTGCAAGTAGGTTAAGAAGGTGAACCCCAATTGAAAGACCCATTAAAAAGAAAATCAACACTAACCAACGATCGGCCCTTGGTTCATTCGCCTTGGTCTCCCATTTTAATATAGCCCAGAATACCACTGCGGTAAAGAAGGACGACATGGCGTAAACCTCCCCTTCTACTGCTGAGAACCAAAATGAATCAGTAAATGCGTAAGCTAATGCTCCAACCGCTCCACTGGCAACGATTGCGAATTTATCACCTGGGTCTAAGCTGGTGAATTTTGGCGCTAGTTTTTTCACCAACATGGTAATCGACCAGAATAAAAATAAAATGGAGAATGCACTACACATACCAGATAGAGCGTTTACAGCTAAAGCAGCATTTTCTTTGTCAACGAATGCTGAGAAAACTCTTCCAAGCATCATAAATAAAGGTGCCCCTGGAGGATGTCCAACTTCTAATTGGTTAGCCGTGGTAATATATTCACCGCAATCCCATAAGCTGGTTGTAGGCTCTAATGTCATCATGTAAACTATAGCAGCAATAACAAATACAGCCCATCCTACAACATTATTCAGTAATCGATAACTCATACACTTTTTTTGGTCGTGGTGCGAATTTAGCAAAATACTTCACTCAAACCTTGTCATTTAGTAGTACACCTTCAGATTTAAGATTTTTTATGAGCGGTTGTTAATCAAAAAATTTTCTTAATATTGCACCCTTGAAACAAAAAAACACAAAAGAGTGTTACGGTTGTTTCTAAGTATTGGCCCATGGTGTAACTGGCAACACGTCTGCTTTTGGTGCAGAAGAGTCTAGGTTCGAGCCCTAGTGGGCCAACATTAAAAGGTTTTCGCAGTGCGAGAGCCTTTTTTTATGCTTTGAAGTTCTCGAAAAGCCTGTTACAGATAACATTCATAGCTTTTATAAGCCTATTTTCGAATAATCAAAAATGTATTCTGTTCAAGGAAACTTTTTTATGAAAAGTTTGTCAAAAATTTAAGCGAATTACATTCTTCAAACTCATTCAAAAGCTCATTTCACGTATTCTTACGCGAGTTAAACCAATTCGTTGTAGCCTTAATTGATCATTCAGCGTTTATTTAATTATTAGACAAACACACAGACTCATGAATATTTTAAACTTGATCAATTATAATAGAATAAAAAGCGCATTTTTTTTAATCCTTTTATTCGTCAGTGTCAATTCCCAATCACAATCTGACTTAATCAGAGTGAAGTCTTCAGAAACGAAGATTACGGACACTATTTTACCAATCCTTTCGGAACCATCTTTTACAAAAGCATATGTGGATTTCGATTATTTTGAAAAGGTTTCTGCTTCAGCTAAAAAACACAGATCTACTAGATTGATTGATTTTAATATGTTTACGAGTTATTCTAAGGAAGAAAATACGATTATCCTCGATACACGTTCTAAAAGAATGTATGATAAAATGCACATTAAAGGAGCGGTCCACATTAATTTTTCCGATTTTACACAAGCTTATTTAACAGAGATTATACCGGATACGAACACGCGGATTTTAATATACTGCAACAACAACTTTCTACAAGAAGATGCTTTTCTCGAGTCGTTCGCTTCAAAAGAGTATACACCGCCAACAGCAGAAGAATTACTCATGACCGTTAATACTTTGGCGCTGAATATCCCGACATATATTAATTTGTACGGATACAATTATAAAAATGTCTTTGAACTTTCGGAGCTTGTATCTTCTTCTCATAAGTTATTAGAAATAGAAGGTATGGATGCCCATAAGGTGATTTAGGGTTGGCCAAAAGTAAGTATAGAATCTACCTTATTCCCAATCGGCAAAAATCTGTAGAACTTCCAGAACGTAAGGGTCTTTTTTAAGAACTTTGTGCCAGTTATTAATGCTTTTAGCCCGGATTGTGTCTGAGTTCAGAAATGAAGTGTCAGCAAAAGGGGCTGCGACTTCTAACAAAGATGATTCTTGGTTGATTTGTTTGAATTTTTTGGATTTTTCAGTGAATGACTTTTGTTGGGCTCTAAATTCTTCAAAATTTAAAGAGACCAATGTTTCATCCTGCATCGACTTATACCATTTTCCACTTTCATCTATCAAATCAAAAATTTCGTTTCTATCCACCCTAGCTTGACTTTGCTTTTTCAGTTTAGCCATTTTTTTTATGCCGTATTCTTCGTAATTGGCTTTTGGGACACTAGTCCAAGGCATAACAAAATCTTCCTGTCTTTCTCCAATGTCTCTGTAGCTATTAATTCCAGGTAGCACTATATCTGGGGTGACTCCTTTTAATTGAGTCGATCCACCATTGATTCGGAAGAACTTCTGCGTGGTAATTTTAATTGATCCTAATTCACCGAGTTCTTTAAAGGCAGGAGGAACGACTCTGTCTAAATCGTAAAATCTTTGAACGGTTCCTTTTCCAAATGTAGTGGCGGAAGTACCAACAATTATGGCCCTGCCATAATCTTGTAAAGCAGCAGCCATTATTTCAGAGGCTGATGCAGAATAAGCGTTCACTAATATAATTAACCGACCAGCGTAAACTATTTTTGGGTCCGGATCACTTAAGACTTTTGGAGCGTGAATTCTATCCTTAACTTGAACAATTGGCCCTTTTTCAATAAAAAGGCCACTCATATCAACAGCATCTGCTAACGAGCCCCCTCCATTGAACCGAAGATCAACAACAATCCCTTGTACACCTTCTTTTATTAGCTTTTCTACTTCTGCTTTTACATCCGTAGCGCAACGTCTGCCCGTAGGGTCATTAAAGTCGGCATAGAAAGTTCGCAAGTCGATTAATCCAACGTGTTTTTCGTTGTTATCAAATTCCAATACGGCTGACTTCGCATAGCTTTCTGCTAAGACAACTACATCTCTTATTATGGGAATTACCTTGGTGCTTCCATCCGTCTTTTTAACAGTTAACCTAACTTCTGTTCCTTTTTCTCCACGAATCAGCGGAAGAACAGCATTCATTTTAACGTCTACTATATCTACGGGATCTTCTTTGCCTTGAGCCACTTTAATAATTAAATCATCAACTTCTAATTCTCCTTGCCTCCATGAAGCTGACCCAGGAACGATTCGAGCTACCTTTATGTATCCGTCTTTCTCTCTAAGTTGAGCGCCAATTCCTTCCAGTTTACCAGTCATCCTTATGTCGAAATTTTCTTTTTCAAGAGGAGGGAAGTAGGAAGAGTGTGGCCCAAAAACACTAGTAATTGTATTCAGAAAAACGGCCATTTGATCATCGCGATCTTGTTGTCCAACCTTTACGTACCAGCGATCATATTCCTTTAGAAGCGTATTTCTTGCATCTTTTTCAATTTCAACGATCGTATTAATTTTAATGGTAGTGTCTTTCTCTTCAGCTGCTTTTTCTTGCCTTGCTAGTTTAGATTCCATGGAGGCTAGAACAGAATACTTTAAAAGATTACGCCATATTGAAAGTAACTCCGCAGAATTTTTAGCGAATGACATATTATCAACATTTGTTTCTAGGCTGTCCTTTGTGTTGAAGTCAAATGGTTTCGAAAGTATATCGGTATAATAACCATGTACTTCTTTTGCTCTTTTAGATCTTGTTTTGGTTGCTAAATCAAAAAAAGTGAAGTCTTGTGCCAAAACGTAATCGTCAAGTTTCAATCGGTGTTTGCTGAATTCATCGAGATCAGACTGAAGGAAAAACTTCTTTCCAATATCTAGCCTATTCAAATAAGTGTCGAATAATTTTTCAGAGAAAGAATCATCAATTTCCTGAGGATCAAAATGTTCCCTTTGGAGAAGAGTACTGATCACATCAATTAAAAGCGAGTCTTTGTGCGTATGATTTAAGCTAGTATCTGCTGTAGTAAAAGCAAACAAACTGGTACACGAGATTAGAAGAATTAAAAATTGTTTAGGATAAATTGACATATAATATTTGATCGGAATTTACTTCTGGTAAATTGTTTGAGTAGGATATGCAAATTCTAGACCGTTCTCATTGAATTTTCTTAAGATAGCTAAATTTATATCAGATTGTACTTGCAGATTGTCTTCACCTGATTTCACATAATATATAAGCATGATACCCATGGCAAAGTCTCCCCAAGCGTTGAATCCTACTATTATCTTCTCTTCGCTGTGTTCGTGGGCTTCAGCTATTTCTCTTAAGTAAAGCATAGCGTTGTCCATTTGATCGGGAGTCGTTTCATAGGCTAAACCTAAGTTGATTGTGATCTTACGACTTGGTTCCAATGTTACATTTTCAACCGCATTATCACTGAATTGACCGTTTGGAATGGTGACCAGCCTTCCTGCTAGTGTTCTAATTCTAGTTGACCTAATTCCAACTTCCTCTACAGTGCCATCAATCCCGTTTATGATAATACGATCATAGGGTTTAAATGGCTTGTCAA
>JBLIOB010000107.1:0-12835 GCA_047639575.1 Parvicellaceae bacterium | reverse complement strand
TTAGCTGCGCCCATCATTCCTTCATATGGAGTAGATTGGCCTAAATAAGTAAGTTTGACTCCATGAGATTTTGCTTTATAGGCATAGAATAACAGGCTCAATTCGAACCATTCACCTTCTGGTAAAAATGCAAGCATCTTTTTCGCGTTTACATCACGATTAGATGGACACTCATCAATTGCCGTTATTAGTTTTTGTCTAATTAAGTGCGTAATAAAATGCTTTTGAGTTGGAGTAATACTACCTAATTGCCACAATGTTCCGATCCGTTTGAGAAAAGGATAAATCACTGTCTCAAGAGTTACTTCCACTCCATTAATACTGACATTATATTCCAGAATATCCTCGAACTGGTCCTCATTTAGAGCGACCATTGCATTTTTTAGATTCTTAATGTGAAGCTCTGTGTCATCACAGCATTTTGAAAATTCAAGCATCTGGTCTGAAAGATCCTGTTCTGAAAGTTGAACCAACTTCGAGATCTTCATCCCTCTGGAGTTAAGTACACCGAAAGTGATTAGTTTCCTTAAATCAGCACACCGATATTCTCGAATGTTCGTCTCCGTACGAGTCGGATGCAAAACACCATAACGCTGCTCCCATATTCGAATAGTATGGGCTTTAATTCCGGAGATGCGTTCAAGATCTTTTATAGAGTACTTAATCATATCATGAGCTTGCTAACGATCCTTTAGATTCGATGCGGATCAATTATACAACAAGTTTCTTAAAAAAATGTTCTCGTATTAATTACAAATAAAAAAGGGACAGCCATGAGCTGTCCCTTTTTTCTAACCAAAACCTACTAATTATTGAATTAGCACTTTCTTACTATAAATTGAGTTGTTACTTGATGCTATAATTAAATATTCACCCGTTTCTAGTTTTTCATCTAGTGAGACTGCAATTAACGTCTCCCCTGTTTGCACAAATTTAACCCTAGAATATAACTCTTTCCCTTGCATATCCTCCACAACCACAATCTCCGTTGTTCCTTTGTTCTTTTTCTTCAATAAATTTTCTCCCTCTTTTTCAGCAGGGAAGATCAAGTTCGCTGTTTGTTTCTTCTTTATGTTCTGAACAGGAACTACAGCAGAATACTCCGTTTTACCGTTGTGCATCTTCTTAACCCTATAATAAGATAATCCTTTAAGCGGTTTAGCATCAATATCTCTTACCTGAATTTCAGCAGTGAATGCCGCTTGCTCGGATAACGCTATTGCAACATAGTTTTGAGCATCGTTAGAACGCTCAACAATATATATACCGTCTTGCGAAAGGTGATTCCATGTTAATAGAACATTTCCTTTACTATAGATTGCATGGAAGTCCATGCTTCCTTGATTATTGGTTGGGAGAGAAGTACTAAAACCTTGGATTGCCAGTGCAAGGAAGAGGGCTGTTATTGTTGTTTTCATTGAGTGTTTTATTTTGTGGCCACACAAATATGGAAAATCTATTCCATTGTCCTAGAAGCTTTTAGCCCAAACGCTCATTTCTTTAGACGAAACACCTAAATTGTTGAAAAGTAACCGATTATGAGTAAAAAATTGCCAGTCCCCATCTGAATCCATCCAATTATGGCTTTGTACTTAATCGTTTGGCGCCATTTAGACTGGTGTTTTTTGATTTTCCTGTAAACATTTTCAAGTATCTTGGCGTTTGTAATTTACCCGATTGGCAAACATTCATCCAGACATAAAAAAGTTACTTGTTTCGCTACCCGAAAAACCAGGTGTGTATAAGCACCTTAACGAAGAAGGCACGATACTTTATGTAGGCAAAGCAAAAAATCTAAAGAAAAGGGTCTCCAGTTATTTTCATAAAGAACCTGAAAATGCCAAAACCAGATTGCTCGTTCGACAAATTGTAGACGTTCAATACATCGTTGTTGCAACTGATTTTGATGCTCTATTGCTGGAAAACAATCTCATTAAGAAGCTTCAACCCAAGTACAATATCCTATTAAGAGATGATAAAACTTATCCCTGGATAAAGATTACCAAGGAGCGGTTCCCGCGAATTTTTTCAACTCGTCATGTTACGAGAGACGGCTCTCAATATTACGGCCCATATGCATCTGTTAAAATGATGCACACTATTTTGGATTTGGTCAAACAGCTCTATCCATTGAGAACTTGTAAATACAATCTATCGGAAGCAAATATTACTGCTGGTAAATACAAAGAGTGTTTAGAATATCATCTTGGTAATTGCAAAGCTCCTTGCGTGGGTTGGCAACCTGAAGCCGAATATGACGAATATATCGTTCACATCAGAGACATTATAAAAGGGAATATTAGTTCCGTTTTAAAGGATGTTAAGGTGCTGATGAAAAAGGCTTCTGAGGACTTAGACTTTGAACTGGCCCAAATGCTAAAAGACAAGCTTGAATTACTAGAACGCTATCAAGCAAAATCTACTGTTGTAACTCCATCCATTACGAATAGTGATGTTTTTACAATCATTTCAGATGTTCAAAATGCCTACGTAAACTATTTAAAGGTTCATAATGGAGCAATAATTCAAGGGCACACGATTGAGATTAAGAAGAAGCTTGATGAAACAGACGAAGATCTTTTAGCTTTTGCTATTGTAGATCTACGTGAACGATTAAACAGTTCTTCCAATGAAATTTACACGAACATCCCAGTCGACATAGAAAATGACGATATCAAGTTTACGATCCCTCAAAGAGGCGATAAAAAGTCTTTAATTGACTTATCTCTCCGTAATGGTAAATACTATC
Source organism: Parvicellaceae bacterium (assembly GCA_047639575.1). GTDB lineage: Bacteria > Bacteroidota > Bacteroidia > Flavobacteriales_D > Parvicellaceae > JBLIOB01. The sequence goes on along the minus strand of JBLIOB010000107.1, from coordinate 10,086 downwards.
GAATGGATCGATTAAAGAACCAGAGATTAACAGATCCAGAAAGGCATACAAAACGAATTTTAGAGACTATTAAAAAAGACTTGAGGCTCAAAGAAACACCTGAACACATTGAGTGTTTTGACAACTCCAATTTTCAGGGAACGAATGCCGTAGCGGCCTGTGTAGTTTTTAAAAATGCTAAACCGGCTAAAAAAGAATACCGTCATTTTAACATTAAAACGGTGGTCGGTCCAGATGATTTTGCGAGTATGGAAGAAGTTGTATTTAGAAGATACAGAAGACTTTTAGATGAGCAAAAATCGTTGCCTCAATTAATTGTAATTGATGGTGGTAAAGGGCAATTAAGTTCCGCAGTAAAAAGCCTGGAAAAGCTTGGCCTAAGAGGGAAGATTGCAATTATTGGTATAGCTAAAAAGCTGGAAGAAATTTATTTTCCAGATGATTCAGTGCCGCTTTATATTGACAAGAAATCTGAATCTTTAAAAGTGATTCAGAATTTAAGAAATGAAGCCCATCGCTTTGGAATCAATCACCACCGTAATAAAAGAAGTAAAGGAGCTCTCCAATCCGAAATTCTTGACATAAAAGGCATAGGAGAAAAAACGCAGCTTGAGTTGATCAAAGTATTTAAATCGGTAAAACGAATCAAAGACGCACCACTATCAGAAATTGAGGAGGTGATTGGAAAAGCAAAAGCAAAAATCCTTTGGGATTCAATTAATAAAGTGAAATAGCGATCGCTTTTAGCGTTTCGGTTTACGACAACTTATCCGCTAATGCTCTCATTTCCATTCGAGCTGGCACATCTTCGTATAAAATATGAAAAACAGACTCAGTGATTGGCAAATCAACTTGATGTTTTTGATTAAGATCCATAATACATTTAACTGCATAGTACCCTTCAGCAACCATTCTCATTTCGGCTTTTGTGGCGTCAACAGAATATCCTCTACCTATATAATTCCCAAACCGTCTATTTCTGCTGTGTAGAGAATATCCGGTAACTAACAAATCGCCAAGGTATGCTGAGCCTTTCACATCCCGATGCACTGGACTAACCTTATCCACAAATCGCTCTAGCTCTTGAATTGAATTACTCATTAAAACAGCCTGAAAATTATCGCCATAACCTATGCCATGACATATCCCTGCAGCAATAGCAAATACATTTTTTAAAATCGCACCTAGTTCTGTTCCATAAAGATCATCGGAAGTTGTTGTTTTAATATATCGACAACTTAACGCTGAAGCAACTACTTCTGCAATGCTTTTATCTGGAGAGCTTATCGTTAGATATGACAACCTTTCCATCGCCACTTCCTCCGCATGGCAAGGGCCGCTAATCATTCCTAGTAAATTCTCCGGCACATTAAACTGATTAATCATGTAATCTGCAGGAATTTCATTCGTTTCTGGGATTATCCCTTTAATAGCAGAGATAACCGTTTTATTTTGGAACGCAGATTTATCAAGTGAACTTAATACTTGATTTAAAAATGCAGAAGGAGTAGCTAAAATGATGATGTCAGAGCTTGAAACAATAGAAGCTATATCTGAAGACAGATTTAATTTCTCCACATTAAACTCAGCAGACCGGATGTATTTTGGGTTATGATGATGCGTCTGAATGTATTCAATAGATTTTTCATTTCTCATCCACCAATTGACTTGATCAAGGTTATTCGTTAACATTTTTACGATTGCTGTTGCCCAGCTACCTCCACCAATTACTCCAAATCGTCTTTCTGACATGGATCAAAAATAGCAATTCCGACCTATCGAATTAAAATTGCGTTTACTTTTGTGTTGAAACATGAAGTTTTTAAAACAACCTTATCCATATAGTTATGCTTTAAAAGAGTACTCTTTGATCCTAGCTGTTGGGGTTGGAGTCTTCATTTTCTTCTTCACCTATTTAGTTAAGCCCTTCGGATTCGATCAAGAGATTAAGGTTGATTTATGGCAAGCTTGTCTGGGGTATGGGGTAACTTCTTTTCTCGGAGTCTTTCTTGCGTTATTTGTGATCCCGATGTTTTCAAAGTCACATTTCAACGAGGCCCGCTGGACTGTTGGTCAAGAAATATTTTGGATTTTATTCTTACTGCTCGTTGTGGGCGTTTTAAATTTTGTTTTAATGCTTTATGTGAGTTCTGAAACGTGCTTGCAGAAGACAACTTTATGGGGCCTCTTTTTTAAATCAATTGGCAACACTATGGTAATAGGGGCTATTCCAACTGTTTTTATAGTGATGTGGAATCAACTACGTTTAATGAAGAAACACATTGGCGGAATATCTCAAGTTGAACAAACTATAAAGGACACTTCAAAAACCACAAATAAGACCATTACGTTAATCGGTGAAAACAAGAATGAAACATTGGAAATTCCATTGGAGGATTTCTTTTTTGCGCAGGCAGATGGAAATTACGTTGAAGTCCTCTTTAAAAATGGTGAATCAATCAGCAAAGAAATTATTAGATCCACGCTTACCCATGTTGAAGATCAATTGATTGATTATTCTGATATAAAAAGAGTGCATCGAAAGTTTTTAGCCAACTTTTCAAATGTCTTAAAAGTAAGTGGTAATGCACAAGGTTATAAACTTCATTATGATCAAATCGGGACTATGGTACCTGTCTCTAGAAAACTATCAAAAGAGCTTTTCGGATAGCATTTCGTCACACGCTTCATCCCAAATCGATCATTTCATCACTAATTCATGCTAGTAAACCCTTAATTTAGCACTGGATGTAGCTTAATTATACATTCGCTCTGCAACCAATCAAAATATTGGTGACTATATATAAAAACAATGCGAGCATTTATAATATTACTGATTTTCATTCCTTTTCTGGCGGGCGCTCAGATTACTCAGAACGTAAGAGGTACCATTGTAGATAAAGATTCTCAGCAACCAATGTTCGGAGTGGACATTGTTATTTTAGACACTGTTCTACTAAAAGGAACTTCAACTGATGACAATGGTAATTTTAAAATCACCGATGCACCTATTGGCCGAATATCGCTAAAAGCCACTCTTTTTGGATATAACGACATCGTTATTACCAACCTTGAATTAACCTCAGGTAAAGAACTCATTTTGAATCTTCAGATGATCGAACTTATCGAGATGCAAGAAATTGTTATTACAGCAAAAAACGAAAAGAAAGAAGCGTTAAATAAAATGGCAACAGTCAGCGCGAGAACTTTTTCAATTGAAGAATCTAAGCGATATGCAGGAAGTAGAAATGACGTTGCAAGAATGGCTCAAAACTTCGCTGGTGTTCAAGGCGCTGATGATTCTAGGAATGACATCGTAGTTCGTGGAAATTCCCCTACTGGTGTTTTATATCGATTAGAAGGGGTAGATATTCCAAATCCGAATCATTTTGCGTTAATGGGCACTACTGGAGGCCCTGTTAGTATTCTCAATAATAATGTTTTAGACAATTCAGATTTCATGACGGGCGCTTTTCCAGCTGAATATGGTAACGCTTTATCCGGAGTTTTTGATTTAAGATTACGTTCAGGAAATAATGAACAACGAGAATTTACGGGGCAAATGGGATTTAACGGATTAGAATTTATGGCAGAAGGGCCTATTTCTAAAGACAAGCTTTCCTCTTACCTTATCAGTTATCGATACTCAACTTTAGAATTATTTGCTTTAATGGGAATGGATTTTGGGACTGGAACATCCATTCCAGGGTATCAAGACATGGCCTTTAAGTTTAACTTTCCAAATAAACATGGAAGTACTTCCGTATTCGGCACAGGAGGAATAAGCGACATTTCTTTATTGGACAGCGAAAGAGGAGATGAGTCAACTAATCTATTCAGTGAAGGTGGCGAAGACCTCATCTTCAAGTCTCAAATAGGTGTGGTTGGAATTTCAAATACACATCGCATTAGCGACAAAGGATATTTCAAAACCGTGTTTTCTGTATCAGGATCTTATAACGGAATAGTAAACGATTCTCTGAGCACGGTTGATGGGAATCCGATTGCTTGGTATCGTAATAAAAGTGTGGAAGGGAAGCAGTCTTTAACAACCAGCTATAATCACAAGTTCAATGCGAGGCATCTTACGAAAGTTGGCTTTTTTGCTGACAGAAGGTTTTTCAACCTAGCGGATTCAGTATACAATGGAACTGCCGACCAATGGACTTCGTTAACTGATTTTGATGGTGCAACTTATTTTTTACAACCCTATATCCAACATCAGTATAGAATAACTGATGACATTACTTTTAACGGTGGGGTTCACTTTCAATACTTCCTATTAAATAAAACCAGCAGCTTGGAGCCTAGGCTTGGTATTAAATGGAAAATCAATCCTAAAAACGAACTTTCATTAGGATACGGCTTACATAGTCAGCTAGCTTCAACTAGAGTTTTCTTTGAGAAAATTAATGACGGGTCTGGAAACTCTGTTATTCCAAATAGGAATTTAGGAATGACCAAATCTCATCATTTAATACTTGGCTATGATCATTCAATTAATCGTCATGTTAGAATTAAAACGGAGGCATATTATCAGCAAATATTTAACGCAATAGTCGACCAAAACGTCAATTCATATTCAATGCTAAACTTCGGGGCAAACTTTGATTTAGCTTTTCCTGATTCTTTACAGAATACTGGGAGTGGATATAATTACGGCTTTGAATCGACCTTTGAACATTTCCTAAACAAAGGGTTTTATTATTTGGTGACTGCGTCTATTTATCAATCAAGATATAAGGGAAGTGACGGAATTGAAAGAAACACTGCATTTAATGGAAACTATACATTTAACGCGCTGGCAGGAAGAGAGTTTATTTTGAAAAGCAAAAAACCTGAATCGGAGCAGAAAGCAAAAAGTTCGTTACTGGTTGATATCAAATTCACTTATAACGGAGGTCAACGTCATACACCATTTGACCTAACTGCAAGTCAATTGTACGGGGAGGGAGTATATGATTATTCCCAGGCATTTGAAGAACGTTACAAGGATTATTTCAGAATGGATCTTCGGTTAGCCTACAAGAGAAATGGTAAGAAGATCACGCAAGAATGGGCTTTAGATATTCAGAACTTGACCAATCAGAATAACATATTCCAGCAAACATATAACGCTAGTACCAGCAGCTTACAGACCACCTATCAAGTAGGTGTTTTGCCTATCGTACAATATCGAATTGAATTTTAGCGACAGCTAAAAAGAAAGAAAGGCCGGAACCCCTATCCCAGCCTTTCTATATTACTACTAAAGTGATTTTACCCTTACTAACGCCAAGAATAATCACGTCAATAAGACACAGCTAATAAAATTTCGGTTGTCTCAAGCTTAAGGAACTTCTCTTAACATTTATTACCCTTTTGAATGCCAGATTGTTGAGGGAAATATTGGCAATAAAAAAAGCCGAGTCCCATCAACCCGGCTTTTAATTACGATTACAAATAGTAACGTCTTGAACCTACCTTACTAACACAATAAATAGGTTCACTGTTAAGACACCACAGTTATTGAATTGGGTTGCCCAATTGCAATATCTTTCCAGATAAAGGCTGAATACGCCAACTAGGAAAGCCTTTTTCATTTACTAAAACCCCTTCTAGAATAAAAGTTTCTGGCTATCTAATGCAATTTTATAGCGCTCCTTTTCCAGTCAAAAACGTTCTGAAAACACTCTGATTAGGCCAATAAACCTACAATTTGACATAAAAATCGACTATTTGGGCAACCATATTGCTTAAAGATGGTGTCATATTCGCAGCGCAAGTACCGCCATGCAATAAATTACGCCCTATGAAAATTAACGCCTCTTTATCACTCAAATTCATGTGCTCTTTCGCATTTGTTTTTGTTTTCACATTGTCTTCAAGTGCCCAGAACATGGGCGACAGAGAATCTAGACCCGTAAATACAACTGTAGAGCTTACTTCCACAGATTGGAACGAAAAAATCAATCACGACACGATGCTAGAAGGTTTTTCTGACATTAAGAGGAAACTGAAAGCAGTTAATTATCGAGAGATGGATATTAATATCATTTCGTCTCGTTTAATTTTGCTAGAGGCCGCCCTAAATTCTTCCACTATTACTAGCGAACAGCAACTTGAGTTCGAAATAATCCAATCTAACTTATTAACCCGCAAATTAAATTTACTGAATGAAATATTGGAGTTGAAACTCAATTATAATTCAATGACTCTTGTTGAAATTGAAGAGGAAATTTCATTGGTTAAAATTGCACTCAAATAATTCAACCCAAATATTACGCTTTCTTAATACTCTAAAATAATGAAATATTCATCGGCAAAATACTCAAAGCTGTTTCTGCAATTACTAGGATTGACTTCCATCATTTTCAGCACTAGTTTAACATTTGCTCAAACCACAACTACACTAATTGGTAGTGGAACGTTTACTGTTCCATGCGGAGTTACTTCACTTACCGTAGAAGTATGGGGTGCTGGAGGTGGATCACCCGGAGACGCAACAAATAACGCAACAGCTGGGTCTGGCGGTGGATCAGGAGGTTATGTTACTTCAACTATTGTTGTTGCTCCCGGAGGTACTTACGCATATGCTATAGGCGCGGGTGGTGCTGCGGGTGGTGGAAATGGTGGCCCTTCAAACTTTGGAATCGTAAACGCTAATGGCGGTGGTGGTGGAAACGGAGAAGGCGGAGCCGCTGGACTTGGAGCAAACCCTGGTGGATCTGGTGGAACTGTAACTAACGGTGTTAATGGTGGAACTAATTCTGGTACGACCGGTGGATCGGGTGGTGCTGCGCCTAATGGCGGTGCAGGTGGTGTTGGTAGCACTAATGGTGGCCAAGGTACTGTTGGAGGATTTCCTGGCGGTGGTGCCGGAGCTTCTGGTAACAGAAGTGGTGGAAGCGAATTTGGTAGAGCAGGTGGCGCTGGGTCAATTGATGTAACGTACACTCCAGGATGTCCAAGCCCTTGTACTTCAAATGCATCTACGACAAGTTATTCATATATAAGTAACGTTACCATGGGCGCTGTTATTAACAACAGTACAAGTGGTTGTTCTAACTATTCAGATAATACTGCTTCATGCGCCACTGTGGATGTTGGAAGTACGTACAACCTTTGCATCACTAAAACAAACGATTGTACTGGAGGAACACAGTACACAGGAAGATTTGCGGCATGGATTGATTGGAACGGAGATGGTGACTTTAATGATGCAGGAGAACAAGTTATTACGGATGGAGCCGCATCACATGGCCCTGTTTGTGCCAATGTTACCGTGCCAGCAGGTGCTGTTCCTGGCAATACTATTATGAGATGCGTTTTTCGTGAAGGAGCAACAGCTCCACCTAACTGTGGTTCTTACACTAGCTGGGGAGAAACTGAAGATTATTGTTTATTAATCAACAACGGACCTACTTGTTCGGATGGAATTATGAATCAAGATGAAACCGGTGTTGATTGTGGTGGAGCTACCTGTCCCCCATGTCACTGCGTTGATCTTGTTTTAAGTGGAGATGAAACCGGAATAGATTGTGGTGGTTCATGTGATGTTTGTGGAACTTGTTCGGATGGAATTATGAATCAAGACGAAACTGCTATTGATTGTGGAGGGGTTTGTCCAGTATCCTGCACTCCACAAGTAACAGGGACGACTAGTGATGATTGTACCGCTGGATCGACAAATACCGTTCATGAAGTAGTTTGTGATCAAATTGGAACCAGTGCTTACAATTTAATGTCTCCAGACGTGGATTTTAATAGTTCTGGCGGTGCTACAACCCCAACTCCAGCGCCTCCTTCAGTTGCGCCTTGCGCGCCAGTTGGTGGCACAGGAACATGGTCCCATGTTGATCTAGACCCTGGAATTACACAAATTCAAATGCAATTTACCGGTGGATCAGTTGGTGCTGGAAGTAGTACAACTTATGCTGCCGCTTATCAAGGTACTTGTGGATCATTGTCATACGTTACCGGAAGTTGTCAGCCTGCTTTAGATTTTATTTCAGGCTCGTATGGTGCCTATAATGTTGTGATTAGCGGATTAAATTCAGCCGAAGATCTTTGGATTTTTATGTTCAATGATGGAGGCAAGGCGTTTAACGTCAATTATGATTTAGTAGGAACTGGAACGCCTCCTTCTAACACGACTTGCGCAACTGCAGATGGTGCTGCTGGAACCGGATGTAATTTAGGAGCAGCCGGAAGCACTGATCTGATAACTCCTGGTGCTAATGGTATCGCTTGCACAGGAGGGAATTGGGGTTCTAATGAGAACACAACATTCTATTCATTCACACCAACAGCAACTACGGGAGACCTTGTAATAGATAACATTGTATGTAATGACGGTACTGCTGGAGCACTTCAGTTTGGGGTTTGGGAAACTTGTCCTTTAATGGAAACTAATTACAATGGAGACCCTGGATTTTTAGGCTGTATCGTTGGAACTAGCACATTAAGTCTTACCGGTTTAACTGTAGGTCAAACTTACTACATAGGAACCGATGGATTTGCAGGAGACAACTGCGCATGGAGTTTCACTGGAAACAACTTGGTATTACCAATTGACCTTGTGAAATTTACAGGAAACTATGCAGGCAAGCAAGTCGATCTTAGCTGGCTTACAGCCACTGAAACCAATAACAACTTCTTTACTTTAGAACGATCTGCTGATGGGGATATTTACGAAGTAGTAGCCCGTATTGATGCCGCTGGAAGTACAGTTCAACTTCAAGAATACAGGTTCACCGATCCTTCCCCATTTGAAGGAATTTCATATTATCGATTGAGTCAAACTGATTATGATGGTACGGTTAAACAATGCGGAGTTGTTGCTGTAAGAGGTAAGTTTCTCGTTGAAAATATATCCGTTCAACCAAACCCTTTAAACGGAACTGGAAACTTGGTGTTTAACTCGGGAACTAGAGGGCTTTACAGCTTGTTAGTTTATGACTTAACTGGTAGAGTGATGTTTTCAAAAGAACTCGAAGTACAAGAAGGAAAAAATACTTCAAGACTTGACCTTGAGCATCTTCCAAATGGAATGTACTTTATCTCATTAGGAAAAGACGAATATTATCGAAATATTCGTTTTATAAAAGAGTAACAAATTCATCTAACTGGTAAAAAAAGCCCTCCTGACTCATCAAAAGGGCTTAACGATATTAATCGTTTGATTTATCTTCTAACTAGGAAGAAAGCATTTATTCAGGTTGTAAAAGTTGCATTAAGTAAACGAACCTTAGAACATGCTGGTTTTCTATAAGACACGGAATCAGCCTTAAACAGTTGTCTTATTTGCATTTTTGAATGACTAAATACCAGAATACTACGGGGGTGAATGGATATTTAACAAGCCTTCTATTTTATGTTGTAATTTATTATTTCTGTTCGTTTTTAAACAGTCGTTTGTGTAGCTGATTTCAGCTCACCACGAAACCCTCTGAGAATAGTCTATAAAAGTAATCTCCCTTAATAACTGTCTGCGAACCAAATGAATAATTATCCCTTAATTAATTGAGAATTACACTATTTAAGTAAAAAGCTGGGCAACTATTTTGGGATCATCCACTGTCTATGAAATAGTACGTACTTTTAAGGTACAAGCAAACTACAATATGCGAAAAGCCACATACTTAATATTAGCCATTTGTTTGCTTTCTTTTTCTTGTTCAAGAAAATGGAAGCAACCATCTAGCTGCGACTTTGATTTAACTTTTAAATCAGACCTCGTTTCACCAGTCAACGAAATTAATTCCTCTCAGTTTTTCACAGAGTCAATTCAATTTGATGGAATAAGAGAACAGGCGGCAAATATCTATTTGTCACAAACAATTGATGTTAACCTTAATGGCAACTCCTCACAAGAGATTCATTTTGATATTCCACAAGGAACGTACACCAACCTAAGTGCTACTATTATCTTGTCAAGAAATTCTGGCGCATCCAATACAGTTAGAATTATCGGGAAGCATAATCATGCAGGTGGTGGATTTTCCAATTTCCAATTTACGACAGACGAAGACGTCATGCTTAGTGCCTCTAGTTTGGATAGTGATGGTACTAATACGGTAGTTTTGTCGAAAAAGGTAAACCGAC
>JBLIOB010000106.1:0-12948 GCA_047639575.1 Parvicellaceae bacterium | reverse complement strand
ATTTAAATGAGACCTTTATGCCTGTGGTTATTGGAGCTGATCCACTACAATATGAGTTTCTAATTTTCGATCGATGGGGCGAGCTTATTTATGAATCGCAGATTTTAGGACAAGGTTGGGACGGCACTTACAAAGGCCGAATAGTAAAACAAGATGTATATGTTTGGAGATTAAGAGTAGTTAACAATATGAATATTGAAAAGCACGAATACAAGGGGCACGTGACGATTCTCAAGTAGAAAAATGAACTAATTTCCTTTATTATCAAAATCCTATCAAACAATTTATGAGTTTTATCATTCGATGAAGCAACGTTAAGGTCCGTTTAATCGTTATATTTGTGTAACTAAATTAACTATGCTTAGTAGATTAACCATTACCCTATTTGCACTTACCCTTGGCGTTATTGGTTTTACCCAAACCGTAAACATCTCGGCCGGAGGCTCATTTACTCAATGCGCAGGTAACACTACTGACAGTGATGCGGCTGCAGGGAGCTATGGACCTAACGAAAATTATATGGTTACCATCTGCTCGGATGGAACTGGAAACACTATTACTTTGGATTTTTCTGTTATTCCACCTGACATTGATATAAGTGATCAATTACTAATTTACGATGGAAACGGTATTGGAGCTCCATTAATCGGAACTTACAATAATGGAAATGTACCTGTTGCCATTTCTTCAACTACCTCAAATACCAGTGGATGTTTAACATTAGTGTTTGTTTCAGATGGTGCAGTTGAAGGCGCAGGATGGGATGCCAATATTATTTGTGGTACAATTTGCCAACCGATATTGCCAGTAATTACTACAACTCCAACTCTGGTTAGCTATGGCCCTGACTCTAACTACACAAATATTTGCCCTGGAGATACCGTGTTATTTATGGTTGCAGGAACATATCCAGACAATGGAGTTAATCCTGTAAACTATGCGCAAAGTGACGCTACGTCAACATTTGATTGGAATTTCGGAGAAGGAACTAGTGCAACAGGAACAAACCCTAGCAATTCTTTTGCTGGTGAACAAGGATACTTAATTACGCTTGAAGTAACAGATGCTAATGGTTGCATGGAGACGGTTACGCACAAAGTAAGAACCGGAATCACACCAACGTTTAGTGGAATATCAATTAACCCTGATACCACTTGTTTTGGTGACACAGTAGAATTACTTGGAGGTTATAATACTGTTGCTGCTGCTGTTGTTGGTGCAGATCCGAACACAGGATTTATTGGAGCAGGTGGAATTGTATCTGGAGTAACTTTCTTACCAGATGGAAGCGGAACATCCTACTCAACTACTGTAAATATTGGTGGATTTGGGACTCAAACAATTGCTGCAGGAACAGACATAACATCGGTCTGTATGGAAATTGAACATTCATATATTGGTGATTTAGACATGACGCTAACCTGCCCTAATGGAACTGTAATCCAGCTAATGGATACTTATACCGGTTCCGGCCCTGGAAATGTATTTTTGGGAGATGCACTAGATGATGGATCTACAACTCCTGGCACATGCATGGAATACTGCTTTGACCTAGGTGCTGCATGGGGTAATATGACAGCTGAGAATACAGCCGGAAATACAATACCTTCAACTGTTACTCCTGGAAATCAGATTTTAAGTCCAGGTTCGTTTCAGCCGCTTGACAATTTTAATTTATTAATTGGATGCCCAATAGATGGAAACTGGACGCTAACAATAACAGATAACATTGGAGCTGATAACGGTTATATATGTGAGTGGGGAATAGCTATAAATCCTGCAATCAATCCAAATTCAGAATTTTATACAGTTGGTATTAGTAATGGGGAATGGATTAGTCCAACCGTTGTGGGAGTTTCAGACTCTCTTTCTTATGCTGTTCCTGACAGCAATGGGGTTTACTTCTATACATTCCAAATTACTGACGAGTACGGATGTACTTTTGATACTATTGTAGATGTATTTGTACTTCCCGAAATGGACCCAATAGCGTCTCCGGATACGATTATTTGTCCTGGCCAACTTTTAGATCTTATTGGTATTAATGCTGCAGCTCCTCCAGTTTCATCATGCAGTTATTGTATTTACCTTGAAGATACTTTTGGTGACGGCTGGAATGGCGGAGCTCTTTCCATCCTTCTTAATGGAGCAGTTGCAGGAACCTTTACACTTGCGACTGGGTCTTTTGACACTATTTGTTTTCCTGTTAACGATGGAGATTTCCTTGAAGTTTCGTACGCGGCAGGATCTTTTGCGTCTGAAGTTATCTACTCTATCGCAGATCCTTCGGGAGCCATTATATTCTCAGATGGAGATGGAATTACCGCACCGATTACGGGAATTCAAACAATTGGAAATATTGGTTGTACAACCAACTATAACTTCATTTATTCTTGGACTCCACCAACCGACTTAACTACGCCTAATAGTGACACAACAGCTTTTATTGGGTCCAACACGACCACGTACACTTTTACGATGGCTATTACTGGCTTTCCTCAATGTACCAAAACCTCATTGCCAATTACTGTTACGGTTCAGGACACATTGGTTTTACCAAGTGTAACTGGTGATACAAGTTTATGCATTGGAGAGTTTACAACATTAACTGTTAACAATGCATTGAGTCAACTATGGCCTGATGGGTCTGTTGGAACATCTGTTACATTTATTCCAACCGCTGACACAACTTTGTTAATTCAAGCTTCAACTGCTTGTCAGACCTATAATTACCCAACAACGGTAATTGTTAATCCGGATCCAGCAGTGAACACGATAAATGATACTACGATTCCTATAGATCAAAGCGTTGACCTGATAACTACTTCTTCGGGAACTAGCTTTATTTGGGGCCCTTCAATAGGGTTAGATTGTTTTACTTGTGAAAGTCCTACAGCAACGCCTCCTGAAACGACAACGTACATAGTAGAAATCACTGACGCTAATGGATGTAAAAACTATGATACCGTTACCGTAATTGTTGAATACCTGCCATTATTCATTCCAAACGGATTTTCGCCAAATGGAGATGGAAGCAATGATCTGTTCCTATTAAGAGGATCAGGGATCGCCTTAATGGATTTACAAGTATTCGACAGATGGGGTGTTATGGTTTTTGAAACAAAAGATCAGTTGCGTGGTTGGGACGGAACCTTTCAAGGACAAGATTTAAATACAGATGTATTTGTATATAAATGTGATGTACTTCTAAAAAATGGTGAAGAGCTAAGATTACAAGGAAATCTAACTTTGTTTAGGTGAATAGTTTAAAAACATACCTCTTACTCGTATTACTTCCAATTTCGTTGGCTGTAAACGCTCAGGACATTCATTATTCTCAGTTCGAGGCAGCGCCATTGGCGTTAAACCCTGGATACGCAGGAATGGGGAAAGGCTACAACAGAGTCAATTTAATTTATCGAACGCAATATCCTGGCTTAGGTAATGTATACAGTTCACCGTACGTATCATTTGATTTACCGATATTAAACGAAGCCATGCGAAATAAAAATGGCTTGCTTGGTGTAGGAGTATCATTTTTCAATGACAAGGCAGGAGATTCAAGAATGAGTACCATCCATGCAGCTTTAACCATTTCGGGAATTATCAACATAGATCGCCAACAAAGAGTTTCCTTAGGGATACAAAGTGCATACATGCAAAAGTCTATTGATGTATCCAACATTCAATGGGACAATCAATTTAATGGGTTCCAATATGACCCTTCTCTTCCTTCAGGAGAAGCAGGTTTTTCGAGCAAGACCGGCTTTTTTGATCTTTCAGCAGGAGCAGCTTATAAATACTTCTCTTCTTCTACTAACCTTTATAATATTGAACGATTTGCTTTAGACGGAGGTCTTGCATTTTTTCATTTAACTAGAGGTAAACAAGAATTTTTCCAGGGCTATCAAGATCGACTATACGGAAGAATAGTTGCGACTGCTACAGCATTGATCACAATGGATGACAAACCATTCGGCTTTGTTCCAACCGTACTTTGGCAAAAGCAAGGTCCAATTATGGAAACAGTTATTGGGGCTGGATTAAATTTCTATTTAAAAGCAGACACGAAGTATACTGGCTTTGTAAAGCAAGCTTATTTGGGCTTAGATATTAAGTATCGAGTGCAGGACTCCTTTATAGTTGGCTTAAGAGCGAAGTTTAATGACTTTGAAGTTGGTTTGTCTTATGATTATACAACTTCAACTTTAGGACCAAGAATAAATGGTGTTGGAGGCATTGAAATTTCGTTGAGATTCATTGACACTTATGGAACTCTGTTTAATCAAGGAAACAAACATGTTATTAATAGTCACGGAGGAAATCTAAATCTCTAAGGATTAGGAATCCAATTGCCTCCACTTATAATAACATATAATGGGATGGCAAATTCAAAACGAGAACTAAAGTTCCAACAGGAGTGTATGTCTATAGGTTATTCGCGAAGGACCTTTATAAAGGCGACAAGTACGAGTTTAAAGGGCCCGTAACGATTCTTAAATAAACCAATGACCCAACTAAAACATTAAGCATAAAAAAAGCCTGCTAGTTAAAACTAGCAGGCTTTTTAATTTAGTCTTATTTCTAATTACACATCAACGTTAGCGTACTTCGCGTTTTTCTCGATGAACTCTCTTCTTGGGGGAACTTCATCCCCCATAAGCATAGAGAAAATACGATCTGCTTCTATCCCGCTTTCAATGTTAACTTGTCTAAGAGTTCTGTTTGCTGGCTCCATAGTAGTTTCCCATAATTGAGATGCATTCATCTCACCAAGACCTTTATATCTCTGGATGCCGACACTAGATTCAGTTCCTGAACCTTTATATTCTTGAACCAAACGATCTCGTTGATCATCATCCCAGGCATACGATTGCTTTGCTCCTTTTTTCACTAAATAAAGTGGAGGAGTTGCGATATATAGATATCCATGTTCAATTAATTCTCTCATATGTCTAAAGAAGAAAGTCATAATTAACGTTTGAATATGCGAACCATCAACATCGGCATCACACATGATGATTACCTTGTGATATCTCAATTTCTCCATATTCAATGCTTTCGCATCTTCTTCCGTTCCAACTCTAACACCAAGAGCTGTATAGATGTTTTTAATCTCTTCGTTTTCGAAGATTTTATGCTGCATGGCCTTTTCAACATTCAAAATCTTACCTCTAAGCGGCATAATGGCTTGAAAATGTCTATCCCTACCCTGTTTAGCAGTTCCGCCTGCAGAATCTCCCTCAACAAGGTATATTTCACATTCTGCGGCATCTTTAGAAGCACAATCAGCTAGCTTACCAGGTAGACCTGATCCAACCAACACACTCTTTCTCTGCACCATTTCTCTTGCTTTTCTAGCCGCATGACGGGCTTGAGCTGCAAGGATTACTTTCTGAACAATGATTCTAGCATCATTCGGATGTTCTTCTAAATAATCAGTTAACATTTCACTTACGGCCTGACTAACAGGAGCAGTAACTTCTCTATTTCCTAATTTTGTTTTTGTTTGACCTTCAAATTGTGGTTCTGCAACTTTCACAGAAACAATAGCTGTTAAACCTTCACGGAAATCATCTCCAGCAATTTCGAACTTTAACTTGTCCAACATTCCTGATGCTTCTGCGTATTTCTTCAAGGTATTCGTTAACCCTCTTCTAAATCCAGATAAATGCGTTCCTCCTTCATGCGTGTTAATGTTATTTACATAAGCATGAATGTTTTCTGAATACGAAGTATTATAAACCATCGCTACTTCAACAGGGATACCATTCTTTTCCCCGACCATGCTGATTACATGTTCAATTAAACGTTCTCTAGTCCCATCTAAGTACGTAACGAACTCAGACAATCCAATATCAGAATAAAATGTTTCTTTAAAAGGATTTCCTTCTACATCCTCTTCACGCTGATCAGTAATTTCAATTGTAATTCCTTTATTCAGATACGATAACTCTCGCATTCTAGTCGCGAGTGTATCATAAGTAAACTCTACAGCATCAAAAATTTCAGGATCAGGAGAAAATTCAACTCTTGTTCCAACGATATCACTAGTTCCAACTTCTTTAACTGGGTAAGTAGCTTTTCCTTGAGAATACTCTTGTTGATATTCTTTACCATCTCTAAAGACACTAGCCTTCAAATGAATAGAAAGTGCATTTACTACAGAAACACCAACACCGTGTAATCCACCAGATACTTTATAAGAGTCCTTATCGAATTTACCACCAGCGCCAATTTTAGTCATAACAACCTCCAGAGCAGAAACACCTTCCTTCTTGTGCAGATCCACTGGAATGCCTCGACCATTATCTTGGACATGAATCGAATTTTCTTTGGTGATCACAACTGATATCTTATCGCAATGGCCAGCCATTGCCTCATCAATTGAGTTATCAACTACCTCATAAACCAAATGATGTAAACCTCTAGTTCCAACATCTCCAATATACATTGAAGGACGTTTTCTCACATGCTCCATACCTTCTAAGGCCTGAATACTGTCTGCTGAATAACTTGATTTTTTTTCTTCTTCGCTCATACTAATAATCTCGTGTTTTCTATCCTAACAAAGATAACATTCGACAACTCTAAACCCTACCTCAAAGGCCTTTAATTCCTAGCGGTTATTAACATCGAATGGGGTTATGAACATACTCAAGTATACTAATTAAATTGAGCGAGTCAAGCCGCACTCAAACCACTGATTAACAGTCGTTTTCAAAACAACTGATTTAAGCCGTATTTTCATAGAAAACACGGCTGGTAAATTCTAAATTAAGAACCATTTAGAAAGAAATCGACTTCCTTCCTATAAAACATTCAGTAGCGAGTTATTCAACAGCTCTTATGAAACTGTTCCGGCAAACAAGACGATGCTTTAAAATGGCTAAAATCGAATCGTTCCGCCAAACATTACGTTAATACTTTGAGTAGGATATCTTAACCACTCTTGATACTTCTTCGTGGTTAAATTATTCACATTACAGAAAGCTGAAACTTTTTCGGTTAGCCTATATTCAACACCTAAATTGGCATCAAAAATCGCTTTCATTTCAACTGGATAATAAGTACTTGTTACAACAGACTCTTCTAAAACCTCTACTGGGTCTACTCCGGTAACAGGAACTAACGACTTGGCTTTTCTATTACCAATAAAATACAAGTCTGCTTTTACGATCAATTTATCAGCTATATCATATACGCCTCCTACAGATAATTTAATAGAAGGCAAATGCCATGCAAATGCTTCATTCTCCATCTTGTATGAGGTGTAGTCTCCTCTAACATACATTTTTAGCTTTTCCAATTTCCGGTAGCTTAACTGCCCTCCTATTTTCAACACGTTCGCATCATCGTAAATGATTCCAAACTTGTTTTGTAATGAAATGCTAGTATCACTAAAGTATAATGGCATATCCGTGTATTTAGCTTGAGACATCGTCAAGTTAAATGACATCGATGAACTAAAAGATCCTCTAATCCCTCCGTAAACCTCATACCGCTGTGCCGTATTTCTTAATTCAAATGCACTCGACACAAATGGATTTTCTGAAGAGAACGATCTGTATGAGTTACGCTTTACATCTCCGGTAATTCCAATGTATGGTATAAACATGTTATTGAACATGCTATACTTCACTTCAACATCTGGGAAAATATGTACTGTTCCTAATCTGGAATCAACCTGTAATGATGCTCCAATTTTAGCCTTCAAGTTCTTTCTCAACGCATTAATAGATGGGCTTAATTTGAAAAGCACATTATTCTGAAGCGTGTTAAAATTTGAAACTGACAATCCCGACACTATCTGATTTGAATCTATAGCATCAAATTTCTGATATGAATAATCATTGTAATCCAATTCAAAATCAAGCTTGCCAAGTTCTTTTCCAAAATACTTCTGAACCGAACCGTCCAATACAAATTGGTTTTCTCTATTTGAATAATTCCCTTTTAAATGATAGTAATCTAGACCAACTACATGGTTAACTCTAGATGAGTCTTTATACTGACTCTCAAGTTCTGACTTAAATTGAATCAAGTTATAAATAGCTTTAATCTCATCCTTGGCATCTTTAAAATTTGCAAATATGGAATCAGTAAGATCGAAACCGTAGAAATAATTTACATCTCTGCTATAGTCCACATCAAACTTCAAAGTATGATGTGCGAGAAAATGTTTGTAATTAAATTGAGCTGCATTCTCACTAAACCCAGAAAATCCAACATCATCTGGACCTTGTCCAGCAGAAAAATGATTTAACCGAATTCCCCAGTTATTTTTTCTCGACCTAGTACTACCGTAATAAAAATCAACTTTAGGCATTAAGTAATTACCCATTCCGGCTTTTAGATATCCCGCATATAGTTTTTCCAACGGTTCTGCAACCTTCAAATTTGCTGGAGCAATTGGTTTTGGTTCAAAGCTCACGTCAATTTTCTTCGTTACTACCGTGTACTTAATCAGCGGTTTCGGCTGATCATTATCAACGACATCAGGCAATTCTGATATTTTAGTTGGTGTTACAATAGTTCTGTTTACATCACCAATTACGGTAACCGTACTCCCTAGATCCACAGAATCTACTTGCCCAAATGAATATGACACAGAACTAATAAGCAGACATATTATCAATAACTTATTCATTGTTATCCTCCTTTTCTTCCTTTGGTTCGTTCCCATCATCATCTTGAAAGCCATTGTCGCCATCACCACCTAAGTCAATTTCTTCAGAATCATCTTCTTCCTCAATACTTTTCCCTTGATTCTCTAAATCATCTAGTTCTCCAAGTTTCGCTTGTGCAGTTGGTATGATGTCATCATCACCTTTATACCCGTTAATTACACTTTCTAAGCTATATCGAGCATTGAAGTAATCGCCTTTTTTGACGTAAACATCAGATAGTAAAAGGATACCCTTTGCCAGCCAATAGTCATATCCTGGTTTTTGCTGAACCAATTCCTGGATCTCTTTTTCACAATCATCAAGTTTGTCTTGAATGAAGAATATCTCTGCAATTGAATACTTGGCTTCAGCACCTCTTGCACTTTTCGTTAATTCTGTCGTTTTTCTTAATGCTATTAATGCTGCAGAATACTGTGCCAATTCTTTTAATGAAATTCCTTCTATAAATTGTGCCTCTACTGTTAATTTTTCATCATCGCGAATCTTATTGAGCACTTTCCTTGCATAATTTTTAGCAAATTGGAAGTTGTTAAGTTTGAAGAAACACCTCATCTGACCAATCAAGGACTTGTTCACATTCTCTCCTTCTAAGGCTACTTTTTCCAAATTACTGTAATCACTTAAGGCTGCATGAAAGTCCTTCAATTTGTAGAAGTTAATTTCTGCCGCCTCGGCTAACGATTGCTCTTTAAATTCATTGGATGCGCCTACAGTCACTTTATTATAAGCAACAACCGCTTCTTCAAATTTTTGAAGTGTATAATTACATTGAGCTATTCTGAAGTAAGCAGTCATCTCATGTTTCGGCTTTGGAATCTTCGTAACATAGTTTTGGAACCTTTCAATCACCTTATAACAATCTCTTGGCTGCTTGTCATATTCATCAAGTGCCATGATGTAATACTCATTATCCAGTTCTTCGAAAGAAGCATCAATTCCCTTACTTCTCAACCAAGCTACGTATTCATCAAGCTGATCAAGTGCTTTATAAACTTCTTTCATCTGAATAATTGCAGCGTTTCTAATTTCTGCTTTTGGATATTGATCTACAACTTGATTAAATACATCTTTCGCTCTTAAATAGTTTTTATTTCTAAAGTGTATAACTCCAATGTTGAAAAGCGCATCTTTTGCTTTTCCATTTTCCGAGTGATTCGCAACTATTTCCTCGAAATACGTTAAGGCTTTTGCATTATTGTTTTGAACCAAATAGGCTTGTCCTAATTCGTATACTGCCGCAATGTGGTAGGAAGACTCAGGGTACTGGTCTAACAGGTTAGTTAACGATTTTATTTTCCCAGCCAAATCACTTTTATAGCCTTGGCTTTTAGCCATTTGATAATAAGCATAGTCACCACTTCGAACCGACAGGTCTAAAGCTCTTTGATAATTCTTAATTGCTTCATCGTCTTCTTTCAACAAATAATAATTATCTGCTATTCGAAGAAGCGCATCTGCTTTACGATCTTTTTGCTCAGACGTTGCACCTTGTACAAACTGCCTGAAGGCTGTAATGGAAGCCGAATGATTTTCACCTCTCAAATAGCAATACCCCAGGTTGTAATCTGCCAAAGCCCTTTTTCCTGTCAAGATAGATCCTGGTTCCGACTTAAAAGCAACGTACTTAGGAATTGCCTGGGTAAATTTACCCATTCCAAAGTTCGATTCCGCTTGCCAATAGACTGCTCCGGATGACAATATCTTGTCAACCTTGTAAATTCTTGAATCATCAAAGCTCTTTATCGCTGCATTATACTTTCTATTATGAAAAAGCTCTACACCTCTATTGTAAGAGATAATTTGAAAGGCCTTTTTCATCTTCTCATTCTTATTCTTAATTCGTGAGATGGACTCAAGCGCTGCTTCATAGTTCTTCGTTGTGGTGTATACGTTCAACAAAAACTCGTAAGCATCATCTACTCGATGGCTTGTCGGATAAGTATCAATGAATTTGTGAAATGCATCGATTGCTTCATCGTAAGGATTATAGGATAGTTCATACGCTAACTTGGCGTAAGACCAAAGCGCTTCTTCTTCAACTTCTTTATCAAAAGACAATTGAGAAGCTGCTTTAAATGCATTTCTTGCATAATCCTTTTGATCATTTTTAATATACGCATCTCCTAATTGATAAAATGCAATTTGCGCTAGAGAGTCAGGCAGTGATTTCACTTTACTTAAGTACTTAATAGCGCTCGGATAGTCCATGGTCTTGTAATACGTATAACCCATTTGATAATTATCCTCTCGAGTGGATCGCTCGAAACTATTATATTCTTCGAGATATGGAATTGCCTCCGTATATAGACCCATTCGATAATATGAGTCACCGATTATATGCGCGAATTCAGATTTTCTTTTAATCGAGACTCCAGTATAATGAGACGGACCATATTCTGTAACTTCTTTATATTTTTTCTGACGGTAAAGAATTTGACCAATGTAATAAGGTACGATGGCCTTAAAGTTAGGATCCTTATCTATCGATCTGAAGCCTTCTAGTGCAAGTTGATTTTGATTGTTCGCATAAGCGATGTGTGCATAATAATAACGAGCAGGCACTTTATATTCTGTCTCCTGATCTTTTACTTCCAGAAAATTATCCCGAGCCATATTAAAGTCTTTTGCTTTAAAAGCTGAATAACCTAATTTGAAATGATACTCCATTCGCTGATCGTAAGAAAGCTCGTACTTGTCTACTTTCTCAAAATACTTGATAACCCCATGGTATCTTTTTCTTCGATAGTGATGTGTACCTAAATTAAAGAAAACTGTTTTAGTTCTAACATTATCCGGATGATCGTAAACGAATTTATTAAGCAGATACTCCGCGTCCAAATTGTATAATTCTAACGCACATATTGCCGAATAATACTCTGCATCGATGCGAATTTCATCTTGAGGATGATCAATCTTATCTATAATCTCGTTAAATTTCTTTTGGGCAGCTTGGTATTGAAACTTGTCATATAGCTCCATCCCATCTTTAAACTGAACGTAATTGTCAGAATAGATTTTTGTCTGTTGCGCAACAGCAGTGGAGCTGAGCAACAGAAAACAAAACGATATTTGAATAACTAACTTCATCATCAATCAACTAGAACGATACACTGAACCCATTTTAGGAACAGGATAAAATTAGTAAGGGCGCGCTTTTGGTCTGTAGAGGTTGAGTTTATTTATTAACTCAGCGCTGTTAGCGAAGAGACATTTAAACAGTCTTTTTCACTTCCAACGATTTCGAATCTATTCAATAAACGTAAACAAATTCAATTTATTTTGTCAATAAGTTTATTCAAACTTCGTTCCAAACTTTCATTTATTTATTCCCTTTGACCTAGAAGTTGTTCCATTCAATCAAAAATTCAATGAACGAAAATTCAATTATTAGACTCGTTGATGCAGTCATCAAACAAGAGAAAACCACCATTTTAGACAAGGTAAATGTCGAGGTTAATCGTGGTGAATTCGTATACATGATAGGACGAACAGGAAGCGGGAAGACCTCTCTAATGAAAACGCTATATGGTGAACTTAAATTAAAAGAAGGCGAAGGGAAAATTGTTGATTTTAACTTGATCGGAATAAGTCGAAATAATATTTCAGAATTACGAAGAACTATTGGAATTGTATTTCAAGATTTTCAATTATTGATGGATCGATCGATAAAAGACAACTTAATTTTTGTAATGAAGGCTACTGGATGGAAAGACAAAACAAAAATGAATTTAAAGGTTGATGAACTTCTTAGCAAAGTTGGAATAGAAGGAAAACATGATAAACTGCCTAGTCAGTTATCCGGAGGTGAGCAACAAAGAATAGCCATTGCGAGAGCCTTAATTAACGATCCTGACATAATACTGGCGGATGAACCAACTGGAAACTTAGATCCTATTACGAGCGATGAAATCATGAAGTTGTTGTTTGAGATTAGCAGCGCTGGTAAAGCGATACTAATGGCGACTCACGATTATCACATCATTAATAAGTTTCCTTCAAGAACTTTAAAAACAGAATCGGGTACGGTAATGGAAATTAACCTTGCCCAGGCCGAAGAATTTAGGTTTTAGTCTTTTCAACCTCTTCGCTTTCCAAGTATTTAACTAGTAGCATTAGCTTAAAGAAGTTAAACTGTTTCACCGAGGCTACGCCTTTGACCAATTTTTTCAGAATTCGTTTTCCAAATATTGACTGAAGCCTTTTAAAGTTTTTAATCTTTCCTTTCTCTTTCGCCTCTCGGTAAAAACTTAAAATATAC
>JBLIOB010000105.1:0-12962 GCA_047639575.1 Parvicellaceae bacterium | reverse complement strand
TTAATAGTCCAGCAACTTCTTCCTTTGAAAAGTACATCAAGAGTCCTTCAGCAATGAACATTACCGGCCCAGATGAGTTTAGATTTATTGTTTCAATCCATTCGGACTCAAAAAGGGATTGGGTTGAATACTGATGTCTATCGCTCTCTTTATTAAAGAATAACCAGACATCCTTAACATCCGGCAAATCAAATTCAACCCAGGTAATTTTTCCATTGTCTAGTCTAGAAAAGCGAGTACATAAGCCGGCTCCTAAATTAACCACGGTGCCATTTGGGTTTCGGCTGATAAAACCCGAGACGTATCTATCAAGAGCTTCGCTTCTCCATATCATTAATGCCTGTGTTTCTCTAGATAATTGCACCCACCATTTTGATAAATCGGGAATCAGCTCACAAGCCTTTTCAGCAATTTCTATGGCTTTAGGATCTTTAAAGAATGCGTCATCTCGCTTGGATTCACGAGCCTTTCCAAATAATGGCAACCAAAGTGTTTCGGAAACATTTTCAAGCGCTTTCATTTATTTGAATTGAACGTATAATGAATCTACGTTTATTTTTTTCTCGCCTATAATTGAGACACCGTCTTGAGTTAGGGTGGACCCAAGCCCAATTAGTTGGATCATTTTGCACGAGTTAATTGTACAGTCTTTACTATCAATATTAGCCGGCCCAAATTCGTCCTTTTTCTGATAAGCTGAGTAGACCACATTACAGGAACTAAAGTTGACCTGTTCAATGTTTATTACTGAATTATCCTTAGCAACAACTCCAAGTGGGGCTTCAGAAATTTTACAATTTGAAACGATTACTTGAGAAGCTTCACCACCGCTAACTCCTTTATCTCCAGGAGCAATTATTGTGGAGTTCGTCACAGATATATTAGAACCCGAAAAATCCAAAGCGTCATTCCCAGCATTTTCAATTATCGTATTATCAACAGTACCAACACAGAAATCGGCATCAAACCCATCGCCAAATGTGGAGGTTATTTTACAATTGGTTAGGTTAAAATCGCAGTTAATTAAGTTCAAAGCGTCTTCGCAATGATTTGAATCAAAATGGCAGTGATCAATAGTTACTTTAGCTTTGTATACGGTTAACGCACCAGTTAATGTCCATCCTTTAAAGTCCAAAGTTGAGAGACCTTTAAAATTGGTATAGCTAAAACTCGATTCTTCTCCGTCCGTTAATATTTGGACTCCAAAGTTGGCCGGTGATTTTCCAGAAATATTTATTGGCTTATTCTTAAGCCCAACTGATGAAATTGGTGAGTAACTTATAATTCCGCCACCTTCATCAAACCTAATATTTGACCCAGGTTTAATTACCAATTTATATCCGGAAGGAATAAATAAAACTTCGTTAAGGGTCAAATTTGAATTTAACGTTATTACCGAATCTGAAACAGCAATGTACTTGGCAAACGCACTTAATGGACGTTCTAATTGTTTTCGAGTAATTTCTAAAGCGGGACAAGCCCATTCAACTACTTTCTTATTAAACATGGAGTCAGCGATATTACTGACTTCAAAAAACAATCGAGAAACTCGCCCAGTTACCTCAAATTCAGCTGTGCTATTAGATATTTGAAATGCACCTAACCTCTTAGGAACAATGAATTTAATTAAGGAATCTTTTGCACCTTTGATGCTGTACCCTATAAGATCCAAAGGCGCCAAATGAAAGCTCACGCATTTAACTACAGACGAGACCGAATCTTGGGAAGTTAAGAATGCCTTAAGCCCAGTTTCTTTATAGTAAACAGGTTTATCTGATAAATCTGCAAATTTGGATTCAGGCTTTTCAAAATGAAGGGCACCAGCGTTAACCTCGATTTCATATTGGACCAAAGATTCTCTAATATCAGTTGCATTTTTCAGGATAACCGTGGGGTCAAATAAGTATCCATTAAACTCCTCACTGATAAGTTCATTTAATGAGTCTAGTTCCCCTTTTAACTTATCTATTTGAGCGTTTAAAAATGCTGTGCTGCTATACTTTTTAAGATATTTAACATACTCTTTCTGAAATGCGGGCTGATGATAAACGCTATAATTCAAATACCTAAATCCTATGATATTATCATTACCGTGAAGAGCAGCGGCACCTGCAATTGGAGTTCTATATTCGCTTTGCTTTAGTTCAGCACAGAGATCATAAGCAATTGGCTCAAGCCTTGATGTAACAGGGTTATAATAAATTCTTTGATTATGCCAGACTTGGCCATGATGGATTTGACCAATATCAAGTAAAGCATGATATTGAGCCAAACTTTTTACATTAAATACGTCCTCAATATTCTGTTGATAAGTTTTGTAATTGAGCAATAAATTTTGAGCGATTAGAAACTTAGTTTTAAGCGACTTATTTTTTGTTGTTCTATTCTTTTTAAAAGGAAGTATAGCCGCAGCTTCGTAGTATGGTGCGTTATAAACAGGTTGTTTATTTTTGGCTGCGAGGTTTCGCTCCCAGAAACCTTCTTCATCCATTTTTAAAATTGGCCCTTCTCTTCGCTGTCTGCTTTCAAGCAGTTGCTTGTCAAAATGTTCCTCTATAGCAAAAAGACCTAAGTTATTGCCGTTAAACATCACAGGAATAAAATCATAACGGGTTGTGAGAAGCCCTTCATTTTCAAATAAACGGTGCATAAACCATTCCTGTAGAAAGGACCTGGTATGCGGGCTTTGTATAGAAAATGATTTTAACCCTTTAAAGGAATGTCCGTCCCCGACTTTTATTCTAAAAGACCATTTGTCACCTTCTAAATGATCCGTCCAGTCTCCCTTAAACCTTAACTTAACAGGAATGACTTCTCCTTTATAAGTTATAGTGGCTGGCACATAAGCCTTATATTCTTTAGCAATAATTCCTGTTTCTAATGCTTTTTTCCGAAATCCTTCAAGCGTAGAAAGTTCTTGGTCATCAATAGACAATGTTAACGCTTCTGATTTGTCATAATAAAATGGTCTGGACTCATAATGTTTTACGGAGAGATCATCAAAATAAACAGGCTCATCATTAGGGTTATAGCAGGAGATAACCAAAATATCTATTTCTTCTAGTATTGGGACGTTAATTACAATTTTTTGCCATCCGCTTTTTTCAACCTTCAATGGGCTCCCGACTAAGTAATGAAGGCTTCCTACTTGATCTGATGAAACATGTAGCTTGCCTTTTCCGCTAGGAGAATACCTCCAAACAGAAACTTCGATATAATTTCCTTTCTGTACGTTGTTTAACCGCAAAGTCATAGAAAACGATACTTCGTTTGTTATCTTACAAGAATGGGCTCCAGAATGAGCAAAATCGTCACTTTGCGTTTGGCCATTGGTGAATTCGAATGAATTGTTTATAAAAGATTTACCAGATACGTGTTCGGCATCGCACAAATATTCTTGGATAAGTCCACTTTCGTCCGCAGGCACTACTTCTGGAGACGGTGCACTGCATTGAGCAAGTACAATCAGTGTTGCAATTATACTAAGATTAATTATTGGGGTTTTCAAGTTCATCGGGCGCCAAATTTAGCCAAAATAACAGAAGCGATTACTGCGTAATAGATAGTTATGAATCATATGATAAGTTGATTTAGTAATAATTAAA
Source organism: Parvicellaceae bacterium (assembly GCA_047639575.1). GTDB lineage: Bacteria > Bacteroidota > Bacteroidia > Flavobacteriales_D > Parvicellaceae > JBLIOB01. The sequence goes on along the minus strand of JBLIOB010000105.1, from coordinate 9,357 downwards.
GTGTTAACACTCAAGCAAAATCCTTAAATTGAGGGTGCATCAAGACTACTACTATGTTGAAATTTCGAAATTGGCTCCTTGTCGGAGCTTGCTGTGCTTTAGTGGCAACAGCTAATGCGCAAGCAATTAATAAAAGTTATTGGGAAGATGTTTCTGCCCCTGTTTTGTTAAAAGGTGTAGAGCATATTAAGGCTGAAAAGTTCAGAACTATTTCTATCAGTACGGCTCAGTTAAAAAATGAGTTAATAGGTGTGAAACACCGTGACGATAAGTCAAAAGGGAAGGATGTGTTTATTGAAATTCCTTTTCCTGACAGTGGTTCGCAGACGTATCAGGTATTCGAAAATAATACGATGCACCCAGACTTAAAAGCTAAATTTCCAGAGATCCGGTCGTATGATGCAATTGGTGAAAACGGAGATTTCGCTAAAATAGATATTACTCCACATGGTTTTCATGCTATGATTCTGTCTCGTTCAAAAGGCAGCATATTTATTGATCCATACTCTATGGGTGACACAGATAATTACAAGGTGTATTTCAAGAAAGATTTTACCACGGATAAGCACATGAATTGTGGCTTATTAAGCAACATACTGCTAGGTAAAAAGAAAGTTAACCTAACAGAAAACAAGCAATTTGGTACTTGTGAATTAAGAACATATCGCTTTGCAGTTTCGGCTACTGGTGAGTATACTGCATTTCATGGGGGAACCGTTGCATTAGCGCAAGCTGCTCAAGTAACTACAATGAACCGAGTGAACGGGCTCTACGAAAGAAGTATGGCGCTCACGCTTACGATCATTGGAAATAATAATTTAATCGTATTTACTAATGCAGGAACGGATCCATTTACCAATGGAACGCCCGGCTCAATGATTAACGAAAACCAAACAGAAGTTGATGGTACTATTGGCTCTGGGAATTATGATATAGGTCACGTTTTTGGCACTAATTCGGGTGGCCTGGCAGGTTTAGGAGTTGTATGTTCTGGAGGTAATAAGGCTAGGGGGGTAACTGGAAGTTCAGCACCAGTTGGCGATCCATTTGATATTGATTATGTGGCGCATGAAACAGGACACCAGTTTGGAGCTAATCATACACAAAATAATAACTGTAATAGAAACAACGCTACAGCTATGGAGCCTGGAAGCGCTTCCACGATAATGGGCTATGCCGGAATCTGCGCGCCAGACGTTCAAAGTAATAGCGATGATCATTTTCATGGAATTAGTTTAGAGGAAATTCACAATGAAATAACTTCACATTTTTGTCCGGTTACTACCGTATTAGCGAATGCAGCCCCAGCAATTACATCAACAAATGGAAATGTTACGGTACCGGCTAACACACCATTTGCATTAACTGCTAATTGTACTGATGCTGATGGAGACCCATTATACTATTGTTGGGAACAAATGGATAATGCAGCGGCTACGATGCCTCCAGTAGCTACCTCAACTGACGGCCCTAACTTTAGATCAAACAGCCCAGTTTTAGATTCAACACGCTATTTTCCAAACCTAATTGATCTTGCGGCAGGAATTACACCTACGTGGGAAGTGGTTCCATCCGTGACGAGAACGATGAACTTTAGAGTCGTAGTAAGAGATCAACCTATTGGGGTTATTGGATGTAATGATCATGCAGATGTTACTGTTACAACGGACGCAGGCTCAGGACCATTTATAGTTACTTATCCTTCTGCCACTGGAATTACATGGGCAGGAAACGGTACTGAAACCATTACTTGGAATGTTGCAAATACGGACAATGCACCTGTTGCGTGTGCGTTTGTAGATATTTTATTATCTACAGATGGCGGAGTTACTTATTCAACGGTATTAGCTACAAACGTTCCAAATGATGGAAGTGAAACCATTACAGTTCCTAATGTAGGAACTACGACTGCGAGAATAATGGTGATTTGTTCGAATGGAACATTTTTCGATATTTCAGACAATGATTTTGAAATTACAATCATAACGACTGATTATACGCTTTCAATCATTAACCCGTCTATTTCAGTTTGTCCACCAAACGATGCTGTATTTAATATAGATATTGGTTCTTTCGGTGGGTATATTGACCCTGTAACGCTATCCGCGACTGGTGTGCCAGCAGGAGCAACAGGGACGTTTGCGCTAACACCTGTAACCCCTGCAGATACTACAACATTTACGGTGTCCAATACCGGTTCGGCTGCTCCAGGAACGTACACTATTGTGATTCAAGGAAATAGCACAACTGGAATTAAAACTCAAAATGCTATACTGACCATTGCCGGACCCGTACCTAGCGTATCGGTTTTAGCAACTCCAGCGGATGCAACAATTGGAGTAACAATGCCAGTTAATTTTACTTGGTCAGCTGCTGGGCCAGGTGACTTTTACGATATTGACATTGCAACTGATATAGGTTTTGCCTCTATAGTTGATAATGCAGTTGGTCTGGCGACCAACAGTTACAACTCTTCTTCTTTATCTCCAGGAACCACTTATTACTGGAGAGTGAGGGTTTATAATGCTTGTGGAGACGCTGGTTATTCTTCCACTTTTATGTTTGAAACGGTAAATGAAATTATTCTTCCACCAACGGGAACATTATCAGTCCAAACTACATGTACAGGAATCCTTTTTGATTCAGGAGGAGGCGCTGGTAATTATGGAGACGATGAAGATTCTGAAGTAACGATTAGCCCGACAGGTGCTTCTTCGGTTGATTTAACTTTTATAAGTTTTGACATTGAGGCGGGGTCAGCAGGGAACTGTGATTATGATTGGATAGAAATTTATGACGGCCCAACTACTGCTTCACCGTTGATTGATAGGTATTGTAATGACAATATTCCTACGACAATTTCGTCAACTTTAGGGTCAGTTACTATTGTTTTCCATTCTGATGGCGGAGTAAATGAGCTAGGCTTTCAAATGAACTGGCAATGTGTTCTTTCTTCTGTGGCGCCAACCGCTGGTTTTAGTTCGGACATCGATTCAACATGTATAGGTTCAATAAACTTTAACGATGAAAGTTTAAATGGACCGACTTCTTGGGCTTGGGATTTTGGAGACGGAAATTCTTCAACAGCTCAGAACCCAATGCACACGTATACAACCAATGGAACATATTCTGTAATGTTAACGGCAACCAACGGGTTTGGTAATGATATTTTAACGATTACCAATATGATTTATGTTAACATGCCCGTGGTGCCCACCACTACAGGAGATCAAGTTTGTGGCTCGGGAATATTAAATCTTTCGGCAACAGGAACAGGTACACTGGATTGGTATGACTCTATTTCAGGAGGAACCCTGGTTAATACAGGTACAACGTTCACAACCCCAGTCTTAGCTGTACCAACCACTTATTATGTACAAGCAGTAGTACCTCAAAGTTCTGCGTTTGGAGCAAAGCCTGATAACTCAGGTGGTGGTAATAACTTTGATAATGACCAGCATTTGAAATTTGACGCCTACACGCCATTCGAAATTGTTTCTGTAGAAGTGGTCGCTAATGGTGGTGGAAATAGAACCATCGAACTAAGAGATAATACTGGAGCCGTTTTAAGCACGTTAACAGTTAATGTTCCAAACGGAACGTCTAGAGTCACTTTGAACTTTCCAGTTTCTGTAGGAACCGACTTTCAATTAGGATGTGACGCGTCTGTAACGATAGATTTATATCGTAACAATTCAAGTGTTTCATATCCATATGATATTGCCGGATTAGGGTCAGTAACTAGAAGTAGTGCTGGAACAGCAGGAGGATTAAACCATTATTACTTTTTCTATGATTGGGAAGTTAGAGAACCTGATTGTGTTTCTGCAAGAGTTGCAGTTACTGCTCAAGTGGATACCTTACCAGCAGTCTCTGCAGGTGTTGATTTAACAGCTTGTGATGGAGACTTGGTCACAATAAGTGGTTCAGGCGCTTCAACGTATACATGGACCGGTGGTGTTCTGGACGCAGTTGGATTCAATGTTTCAACTATTGGAACAACAACTTATACCGTTACTGGAACAGATGGAAATGGCTGCCAAAATATGGACGCAATGGACATATTGGTAGATGTTATTCCAACTGTTAGTGCTGGAGCAGATCAAACAGCTTGCGATGGAGACATGGTGACTTTAGCTGGATCAGGCGCTTCAACATATGTTTGGGATTTAGGAGTAACTGACTTATCTCCTTTTGCTACTTCTGGAGCTGGCACTATAACGTATACGGTTATTGGAACAAGTGCAGCGGGTTGTTCAAATACAGATTTTGTGGACATAATTGTTAATGCTTTGCCAATTATCGATACAGAATCTGCCTTGGATGCAACAACATGTGCTGCTACAGATGGAAGTATAACGATAACGGCATCTGGAGGAACGGGCACTTTTACATATTCTATTGATGGAGGTACTACGTATTTATCCAATGGAGGTGTCTTCACGGGACTTTCAGTAGGCTCTTATCAAGTAATGATAAATGATGGAAACTGCCCAACTACAGGTAGTATCTTGGTGATTTCTGGACCAGGGGTTCCACCTCCACCTACAGTAGGCTCAACAGTAATATATTGTGATGGAGATGCATTAATGGATTTAAACGCAACCGGTGGAGCAGGAACTTTAAATTGGTATTCTGACCCTGGACTAATAACCAATATAGGAACTGGAGGAACTTTAGCTCCTGGCGCATCACTTGGAACAACAACTTACTATGTGGCTGAGATCGTTTCAGGGTGTGAGGGACCTTCTTCTTCAATTGATGTAATTATAAATGCTTTGCCTACGGTAAACGCTGGTGCGGATGTATCAATTTGCGAAGGAGACTCATTAGCATTAAGTGGATCAGGAGCTAATACGTATGCATGGGACAATGGCATTTCAGATGGCGTTAGTTTTACACCAGCATTAACAGGCACAGTTACTTATCTTGTAACTGGAACCGATTTAAACAGTTGTGAGAACACGGATGCGGTAGACGTTACTGTAAATGTTCTGCCATCTGTTTCTGCAGGAGCAGACATTACAGTTTGCGTTGGTGACATAGCTACTTTATCAGGAACAGGTGCAAACACCTACACTTGGGATAATTCAGTTATAGATGGAGTTGGTTTTGCCGTTGGTACGGTGGGAACAACTACTTATACGGTATCAGGAACAGATTCAAATACCTGTGAAAATACAGATCAAGTAGACGTAATTGGGCTTGCATTGCCGGACGCAATGGTTAGTAACGGTGGTCTAACCTTGAACGCAGAGCCCGGATTAGGGTATCAATGGGTTAACTGTGATAGCTCTTTTGCGATGGTAGCTGGAGAAACAAATCAAGCGTTTACGCCTTCAATTACTGGAAATTTTGCGGTAATAGTGGACAACGGATCATGCAGCGACACCTCCATTTGCGAGAATGTAATTGTCAATGGAATTGAACCAGTTCTTGCTTACGAACTATCTATATTTCCAAACCCATCTTCTGGACTATTTAACATTCAATTTGGAAACAATGATGAAGTTGAGTCTGTTCGGATTATTGATGCAACTGGAAGACTTATTAAGCTGATTTCTGCTAATAATAAATCGACTGTTGTTGTAAACATAATGGAAGAAGCAACAGGTCTATATTTCGTAATTGTAAATGGAAATAACGGAATCCAAAGCTATAGATTGGTTAAAAAATAGATGAGATTTAGATTAATAGCAATGGTACTGATTATGTCGGTGCCTGCTGCATTTAATGCTCAAAGCAAATCGGCTCGCCTGGTTTACTATCAAGATGAATCTGAACAGCGTCCAATGCCATTTGAATATGTAAATGCGCAAAAGGTGATTCACGAAAAATGGGGACTAGAATATAGATCCTCAGAAGGTGTGGATACGTCAGATGTGCGGGTAGGTAATATTAAGTTCAATGAAGCGATTTCTCAGCGACATGGTGAAGCGTGGATGGGGAAACTAATGGGCGAGGTAAAAATGGTGCTATCATCGCAAAGCAAAATTCGTTTGTTAATTGAGAATCATTCGGTTTATAAATCGATGGACTCTACCGAGCTCTTTATTGAAATTCAACCAAAAGGTAAAAAGCACATTTGCAAAATTGTTGGGCAGCAAGTTCAGGGAGACAAGAAGCCTTATGTAATATTCGGAAAAGCGATTTACAATGTTAAGAATGACAAACTTAAATTCAAGTATTCAAAAGTAAAACCACTGGACTTTGAATATCCGAAGCATGGAGTTGTAATTGTAGAATAAGAATTCCTAATAAGCAGTATTTATGGTCGGTTTGACTATTTTCACGCTTTAAATTAACCTCAAACTTTTACGAAATTAACAACGGAAACTTGGATTCGTCTATTTCATATCGCAGCATTTGGAAAGTTGCTTTGCCAATTATGGTTAGCGGGGTTGCTCAGAATGTGGTTAACGTAACGGATTCAGCTTTTTTAGGGCAATTAGGCGAAGTCGCATTCGGGGCAGCTGGAAATGCTGGGATTATATACTTCGTACTGGTAATTACTGGGATGGGGTTTACAACAGGCGCACAGATAATAATCGGAAGAAGAAACGGAGAATCTAATTACGCCACAATAGGCAAGCTCTTTGACCACACAATTTATTCAGTAATTGGGCTTGGCTTGATAACCTGCGGGTTAGTCTACCTATTTCTACCGGCCATACTGGACCTACTTATATCATCTGTTAACATTGCAGAAGCGGCTGGGCAGTATTTAAGTATTCGACTGTTTGGGATTCCGATTGCGCTTTTGAACTTTGCTTTTATTGCATTTTTTATAGGAATAAAAAAGACCAGAGTTCTATCGTACGCCACACTCATAATGGCGGGCGTAAATGTATTTCTTGATTACGCATTGATATTCGGTCACTTTGGTTTTCCTGAAATGGGAATTGAAGGAGCGGCAATTGCGTCTGTATGTGCTGAAGTTGCCTCCGTTTTATTCCTAATTATTTACACGGTTAGACAAGTTGATAGAGTAAAGTATGTGCTTTTTAAATTCAGTGGGATAGACTGGAAAATGCTAAGGAGAATATTCAAGATAAGTGCCCCAATTATGCTTCAGAGCTTTATTACGCTTGGGTCTTGGCTTTCATTCTTTGTCATTATTGAGCACATAGGGGAGCGAGAGTTGGCTATCTCTCATATTGTAAGAAGCATCTATATGGTATTGATAATTCCGTTGTTTGCGTTTAGCAGTGCGTCCAGCACCTTGGTAAGTAATTTAATTGGTGAAGGAAAAAGTAATTTAGTTTTGAAATTAGTGTTTAGAATAATGATCCTTAGTATGATCTGCACTTCAATAATGTTGCTATTGAATATTTTCATTCCTGAAGAGATGATTATGATATTTACCAACGACCTAACCTTAATTCCAGAAACAATGCCGGTGATGTGGGTGATTAGTGGTTCCGTGTTTTTCTTTGCATCCGCGTTTATCTATTTTCATGCAGTTACAGGTACAGGCAAAACAGGTGCTTCTTTATTAATTGAAGCCGTGAACGTCTTAATTTACTTAATTGGGGCGCACATAATTGCGAATGTTTTGCACGAGTCATTAGCCATGGTTTGGGCTTCGGAATTTATCTATTTTACTTTTCTAGGAGTAGCATCCTACTTCTATTTGAAATACGGCAAATGGAAGGGAGTAAAAATCTAGGTTTAAATAGTATTTTAGGAGTTCATAATGGAACAGTTTTTAAATTTTTTCGAGGAAATGCCTGTATGGCAAAAAGGTGCTTGGGTCCTGTCTTGTCTGGCGGTGGCCTGGATTTTGGAAACGATAATTCCACTTTTTAAGTCAGGTTATAAGAAATGGAAACACGCTGGTAACAACTTCATCTATTTAGCGATGGTAATGGCCATTAACGTTGGTTTTGGAGCATTAACTATTTTAGTTTTTCACTGGGGAGGAGCACATTCATTCGGTCTACTTTATATGGTTGATTGGCCTGTCTGGGTAGAATTAATCATTGCTTTTTTAGTGATGGATTTGATCGCGCAGTACTTTGTTCATTTCCTTCTTCATAAAGTGAAGTTCATGTGGAAAATGCACATGGTTCATCACAGCGATAAAAACGTGGATGCAACTACTGGAACTCGTCATCATCCGGGAGATTTTATTCTCAGAGAGTCATTTGCATTGATCGCGGTGTTTTTATCAGGCGCTCCAATCTCATTCTATCTATTTTACCGAATTACAACTGTATTCTTCACGTACTTAACTCATGCGAATATTTCATTGCCGCTATGGCTTGATAAATCTATTTCATTCTTGTTTATCTCACCTAACATGCACAAATTTCATCACCACATAGAACGCCCTTGGACTGATTCAAATTTTGGAAACATATTCAGCATTTGGGATCGATTATTTGGCACCTTCATATACGGAAACCCAAAGGAGGTTGTATATGGCTTGGACGTACTTGAAGGGAAAGATGACCAAGACTTGTTATTTCAATTGAGCCTTCCTTTCAACAAAGAGGTGGAGACGGACTATTAGAAAGTCTAAAGTGGTGCTGCTTTTCCGTCTTATTTAATTCTGGGTTGAAACTATTCGACTTTGTTAAACGAAAGTTTTTTGGCTGACTTTACCGCTCATACAGTTGCAATTACCACTCAACAGGCAGTTAACATTTTTTTGGATTTTACCTCGTAACAAAAGTCGGTCCTTTGGTGTCATAGTAATAAACCAAGATGCCTTAAGTGTAACCTAAAGGACAAAAATTAAACCAAGAAGAGCATGAATTTATTTAAAAAAGTAGCGTTAGCAGGAGCATTCGGAATAGTAAGTCTCACTTCATTTGCGAGTGGCGGAAACGTGATAACCGAGTATACGGGAGGAGTAAGCAATTTTGTGAAAATGAATGTTGATTACCCCAAGAAAGCGATGGAAGATAAAGTAGAAGCAACCGTTTGGGTTGAGTTTACTGTAACCAAATCTGGAAATGTGGTAAATGTGAAAGCATTGACCTCTCATGGACATGGTTTAGAAAAAGAGGTGGTTAGTGCCATTTATAAATTAAACGGGAAGTCGGGAAACTCAGTTGAGAGATCTACGGGAGTTTCAATGGACGAGGGAAGGTATAGAGTTCCAGTTAAGTTTGAGATTCGATAATATGCTAGTCTAGGTTATTAAGAATGATAACTAAAAAGTGCCATCAATCTTTGGGTTGGGAGTAAGTCGGAGATTGGTGGCATTTATTATTGTCCTCGTTAAGGCGGGAACGATGGGGAAATTTAGATCAAGTCGTTGGCTCCACCCGTTTCGGTTCAGTATCTGACCGTGATTAACTGGTGGAAATTGGCTGGACCTGGATTGGCAAAGATCATCAAAGCAAAGGG
>JBLIOB010000104.1:0-12996 GCA_047639575.1 Parvicellaceae bacterium | reverse complement strand
TCTGCCTTTGCATCCAATTGAATACAGACTTCCAGTTTCTTTCCATTCTTTTCGGAATTTGACAGGGCTTTTGCTGAAAGTGGTATACCAATTGTAGCCGTAAGTTTCAGTTTTGAACGTTTGCGCGAAAAAATTCGCAAACCATCGTGCTGATCTACAACAGTGGAAGTAGGCCTTGCCGTTTTCGCTAAATGGGATCTTCAAATTTCTCCATTCGTGTGGGCTAAATTGCTCTGGGTAGCTTTCAGTTCCGAACATAGGACCATACATTCCAGAATGACCAACGAAATGAAATTCTGAAATTGTTTGATTTGCATTTTCTAGATTGAAAAATATCTCTTTTAAATCCCGCTTACTCTCAATCTTTACGCACTTTACTTCACCATGAGCATGTAATTCTTCTGCCATCGTTTCGGCAACCCTTTGGAATTTATCTCCAGCGGACCTGTATTCTGTAGTGTAAGTAATGATGATCATTTCAGTAAAAATAAAAAAAGGGCGGTCACAATGACCGCCCTTTTCTATTAATTGATGCCAATTAAATTTTATATGTTCTCAATAACCATGGCAGATGCTCCTCCACCTCCGTTACAGATCCCCGCAGCACCTAGCTTTCCACCGTTTTGCTTTAAAACATTGATTAAGGTTACGATAATTCTAGATCCAGAACTTCCTAGTGGATGGCCTAAGGCTACAGCTCCACCATTAACATCAACTTTGCTAGGGTCTAAACCTAGTATTTTTGAATTGGCTAATCCGACAACAGCGAAAGCTTGATTTAATTCCCAATAGTCAATATCTCCAATTTCTAATCCAGCGTTAGATAAAGCTTTTGGAATTGCTTTTGAAGGTGCAGTAGTAAACCATTCCGGAGCATGAGCTGCATCAGCAAACCCTCTAATTTTAGCGATAGGGGTAATTCCTAATTCATCAGCTTTTTTCTTACTCATCAGAATTAATGCACTTGCACCATCATTCAGAGTTGAAGCATTTGCCGCAGTAACAGTTCCTTCTTTATCAAATACCGGTCTTAATTGAGGTATTTTTTCCATTTTAACATTTTTGTACTCTTCATCTTCAGAAATAATAAGAGCATCACCTCTTCGTTGTGGCACTTCAACTGGAACAATTTCATCGTTAAACTTTCCATCTGCCCACGCAGCTGCAGATCTGTTATACGACTCGATTGCAAAATTATCTTGATCTTCTCTTGAGAACTCATGTTCCTTTGCGCACTTTTCAGCGCATACTCCCATGTGAACTTTATTGTAAACATCAGTAAGGCCATCATTAACCATACCGTCAATCATTTTACCATTTCCAAGTTTAATTGGGTTTCTTGCCATGAAATAATGAGGTACTGAACTCATGTTCTCCATTCCACCAACAACTACTACATCATTATGTCCCAGCATAATTGACTGAGCTCCAAGTGAGATAGACTTCATTCCAGAAGCACAAACTTTATTGATAGTAGTACAAGGAACATTTTCAGGTATTCCTGCAAACATAGCTGCCTGTCGTGCAGGAGCTTGACCTAAATTTGCCTGAAGAACATTGCCCATAAAAACCTCTTCTACTAAAGATGGGTCAATCCCGGCCTTGCCAAGCGCTCCTTTGATAGCTGTTGAGCCAAGAGTTGTGGCAGGTACTGTTGAAAGTGCGCCTCCGAAACTCCCCATTGGGGTTCTAGCTGCTGATACTATATATACTTCGTTCATAATTATTAATGGAAAATTTGCCCACGAATGTAGCTAAATCCAATCGGATTTGAAAGAATTTGAGGGTCGGTTTATGTGTTTGATCGTTCTGCAATTTTATCGCCTATTCTGTTAAACAAGTAAATGAGCAAAAAGATCGCAAGCCCTGGGAAAACTATCAACCACCAAGCTTGTATATGCTCCCGACCCGATCTTAAAATAGCTCCCAAAGTCGGAGTGTTGTCCGGCACTCCAATGTTCAGAAACGATAATGCTGATTCTACAAGAATTACACTCCCTATACCAAAAGCAATTCCCACGACAAGTGTAGGTAGCGCATTTTTCAGAATATGAACTGAAATTATTTTTCGATCTGGGACACCTGAAACAACTGCTGAATCTATAAAGGGTTTTTGTTTTAGCCTCATTACTTCCGCACGAGTAATCCGAGCAAAAGCTGGCCAACTTGTTAATCCTAGAATTAAAATCAGAACTAGTGTGCTTTTTTCTCCTGAAATTGCAGCGATAGTAACGATTAGGATTATTCGTGGAACAGAAGAGAAAACTTCAGTTAGCCCAGTAATCAGACCATCTATATTCAAGTTGAATGGTTTCGTTTTAAGTTTTTTATCCAGCTTTTTACCACACCAGCCTAAAGAGAATATAATCACAAAGAAAATCGCAAGAGAAAAAAGCAATTGTAAGGTGCCGTTCAAGGGACTTTGCTCAAAACCGTCAACTATTGAATAACTGCGAGTTGAAAACCCATAGAACCAAGCGGGGATAATTGCAACGGCAATCCCAATGGCTTGAATCTTTCCCATTTCAAAACGGTCCAGGTAAAAACCTGATATGGCGCCAAGAAATATTCCAATTATAGAAGCAATTAAAATAGCGCAGACGCCAATGATGAGGCTATATTTAATCCCGCCCAATAAATTGGAGAACACATCATTTCCTTGTCTGTTTGTTCCTAATAAATGTTGTTCCCGAAACCCAAGAGGAGCATCATTTTCATCTACACTTGAAGCTAGTGGCGACTGAAAATCCTTATTCGCTTTGTCATTATATAGCGGGCCATTTTTTAACGGAGCCCAAAGCACTGATTCGTACGTTATGGTATTCCAGTCGGAGCTAGAAGTGAAAAGTTTACCATCTACATTAACTGCACTGGTAGATCCAAATAATTCAGATAGAGCTGGATAGTATGACTGACCGTTTACGGTACAGAATATTGGTTTGTTGTTTGTGATAACAGGGGATAAGAACGAAACAATCAAAAACAAAAGTAAGGCTCGAACTTCCCATTTTACACCTCGTTTTCTTATCACGTTTTTTATATTTTTGAATCCTAAACTCATTTTTGATGTCGGAGTTTGGGGTTTACAAATGCATAGAGCAAATCAGCAATAAAATAGGCTGATAAAGTAAAAATACCGGTGATTGTAAAAACGGCAATTATTACTGGGTAATTGGAGTTTAAGGCAGCATCATAAACTGTTTTCCCAAGTCCTGGATACTGGAAAATTAGTTCAACAACCAAGGTGCCTCCAACGGCAGCAGGTAATATTTGAGTGAATAAAGTGATTAAAGGAACCAATATGTTTTTAAGAATATGTTTGCGTTGAACTTGGCTACTCGACAGTCCCTTGGCATAAGCTGTTTGGACATAGTCAAATTGAAGTTCCTCTTGGCTTAAGTTTTTTGAAAGCTTAGATATAAACGAAAATGCACTATAGCCAAAAGTGATCATAGGTAGAATCATATAGGGCAAGCCAGTTACTAAGTTTTCAAAATAGGAATGATCCGCAGCATGATAGCCAATAGGATATAGTCCACTTTCAGGAAACCAGTGCAAGGCTTGGTCATTGGCAAAAAAGAAAATTAAAAGGGTTGCACCTAAATATCCAGGAATTGAATAAAGGAGATATACTGGTATCGATAATAAGTTTTGAGCTCTCTTAGATCTGAGCCTCGAGAGTCTCATTCCCGTTGGGATCGCTATTGCAAAAGCAAGAATCATTGCGAAGAAGATTAGTTCTAAAGAGTATCCAATTTTTTTCCATACAAAATCACTCACGGGTTCTCCTGTTTTGAAAGAGACTCCAAAGTCTCCTCGTATTATTCCTTTTCTATTCCGACTATCTCCAAATAGCCATGTATGGTATTGATTGCTAGCACCATGAAGGTTAATAGTTGGGATGTAATTTCCAAACGAGGATTGAGCGTTTTTAATGGTTGTAAACTTTGAAGTGATACTTGAACCAACTAAGGGTGTTTTATTATTGATCTTTTCGATTAATGAAATAATACCTTCTGTATCATATTCAATTAGCAATGTTTTTAGTTCATTTTGAATTTCAGGGCTGGAGTTTAAAGAAGAATTGATATGAATAAAGTAGTCTTGAATTTCTGGCCAACAACCATATTGATCAGTTAGTCTGGCCATTGCATTCCGGAGGTATGGATTAGATACTTTGTATAGTGTATCGCTTTGACTATAAGCGTTGATGGAAAAATAAAATATAGCTTGATCTAGACCCATTTCACTTCGTAAATCAGATTTGATTTGATCGGAGTTGAGTACTGAATTGTTCATTCCAACACCATAACGGGCAATTAGAATCTGCTCAACAGGATCTCCCGGCATTACTGAAGTTAACAGGAAGCCAAGAAATGAAATACAGAATAAGACTGGTATAAATCGAAGAAGTCTTTTTGCAACAAATTTGAGCATAGCTCAAAGTATCAATAATTGACTAATTATCTGTTGCTTTTTCAATCGTATGTAGTAAAATTGAAGGTTTCTCTGCGAAACATTCTAAATTTTTGAATTTTTTACTGATTGCAATTTTCCTTTGGACTCCAAACAACATGATGAAAGTGTTTTGTTGGTTAAAGTGTTCTTGAAGGCTCCTAAATAGATCGTGTCTTTCAGTGATGTCGAACGTAGTATTAATTTTTTCCAAGATACTATCTGTTGTCACATTTCCGAATCCGGTAAAATTGAATTGTTTCTGTTCCCATTGTGAAGTATGGAGAATTTGAGATAAATCTTCAAACCCGCCATCAGGGACTAGACTAGTAACAAACGCATCGAACTTCTGAGCAAATAACATTGGAAACATACTGCCAGCATCGGTCGCCTTTAAGTTTGCTTTAATTCCAACTTGAAGGTATGATTGCGCGATTAAATCTACGATGGTTTTAAAGCTAGGGTTGTCAATGTATCCTAATTCAAACTCTAAATCGGTTGGTTTACCATTTAGCATTTTTTCCCTGACACCATCACCGTTTAGGTCAATCCAGCCAGCTTGATCCAGTACTTCTGCTGCCTTTTTTAAGTCTAAAGCAGGAAGTTCCAGTTCGTGATGGTAATAAGGTCTTTGTGCACAAACAATTGAAACTTGCCTAGATCCCATGTTGTAAATGGATTCTAAGATTTCATCATATGGAGTTGAAAGGCTCATAGCTTGTCTTACTTCAGTTTCTGCTAATACGGGGTTTCCAGTAGTTGGACCGGGTCTTGAATTAATTGCCATGAAAGTCATGCCGAAAATGTCCACGTTTTGAAAATGAAAGTTCTCATTAAATTTCTCGTTTTCAAGTAAGTCATGAGCTTCAACACTACTTAAAGCAAAAGCAACATCTATTTCATTATTTAGGATTGCAGTATTTGTAGTTTGCTCATCTGAAATTACTTTATAATGTATAATAGCCGGATTCGCTTGATCATACATGTTAGTTGAGTTTGCCCCCCACCAATCTTCTTTCCGCTTCACCGTTAAGTATTGTTCTTCCTCCCAATCCGTGAGTTTGTATGCTCCAAGCCCGTTAATGAATTTAGGGTCATGGCTATATTTTCTGGAATTGAACGATAAAAACCATTCTTTAATATCGGATGAGTATACATGTTTGGGATCTTTGAAATCACCAAATCTTAGCACATCTAACTTTCCTTCAGGATCATAAAACTCCTTGGAAATAATAGGAATATCATTCCATAAATGGTTTGCCCCTGCATATGGGTAATTAGTGTAATAAGTCAGTGATTGATTGTCAACAATTTCAAGAGAATCAACAATGTCCGATAAAATCATTCTTTTTTGCGCATTATTAGTTAATGGGCACATTGCGATAAGCATGGTAAATCTAACGTCCTCTGAAGTTAAGCTAGTCCCATCGTCCCAAGTAGGCTCCGGGCGTATAGTATATTTAAAACTTACCGAATCTATTTGTTCGGGCATTTCATTTGCCAAATCAGGAATAAGCTTTAACGTTTTTAAATCAACTCGAAACAATCTTCGATGAATACTTTCAAATACATAGATCATGTTTAATGATACATTATTGAAAGGGTGCAGTCCGTCAGGTTCAGAGGCAATATGGGCAACGATTTCAAAATCTTTGTCGACAACTCCAATCGAATCATTTTGATGACTTAAACTATTACCTTTTCCGTTTTCCCCAGGGTCGCATGAGCATAGGATTAAAAATGGAAGTAAGTAAATTAGTTTTTGCATGAGACCTAAGTTGGTTGTGTTGATTACAAAAATAACCAATGGTTGCACTTGTGGCAGTTTTAGCAGCATTTTTTATTTATAGGTTATATTTTTTAAGTAACCGTTTTGAAACCTAGTTTCCTTGAGTATATTTGCACCCCGATACCAAATGAGGTGTCATTAAAGGAGAGGTGCCAGAGTGGTAATGGAGCAGATTGCTAATCTGTCAGCGGGTAACCGCTGCCAGGGTTCGAATCCCTGTCTCTCCGCAACAAATCAACCCCTTGAGTTTTACTCAAGGGGTTTTTTATTTTCAAAAATTCGATCAGCAGTCCCGAAACATTCGAGGATGTGTCGAATTTTTAAAATAAAAAGTACCAATGGCTGAAAGCCAGTGGTTGATTTGTTGGTCAAGGTTCCCCGTTTCTGGGATCACGAGCCAGTTCTCTTGAACTGGCGAGTAATCCTTACCCTCCTCCTTTTGCCCACAGCCTCGCTCGAAGAACGGGCGGTCGAACCCTTCTCCTTTTGCTCGCAGCCACGTTCGCAGAAGGAGCGCCACAACCTCTTGAGCCGATTACAAGGCAGCGTGTATCATATCTTCTCTTAATCCTATCATCATATGCATACCTTATGTATATTCGTGAGGTGGTTGATCAGAACATAGTAAGTGGTCCTTGCGAGCAATGTAAAGTCTCGGAACATCCGATTTTTCATATTCTTGAAAATGAAGGGTTGGATTACAAAAAGTCTTGTAGTTCGTGTTTAGTTTATCCATCGGGCGAAGATATTCTTGAAGCCGGAACAACTGTTAAGGGAATCTATTGCATCCTAACTGGAAAAGCCAAGGTGTATCGTTATGGAGAATCGGGAAAGGAACAGATTATAAGATTTGTTAAACCTGGAGATGTGCTAGGATTTAGAACATTGGTAACCGAAAATCCTTTAAAAGTATCAGCAACAACCTTAGAGGAGACTTCAATGTGCTTTATAGATAGTAAAGATTTTAAGCATATGATGGACAAATCAAGTGGGTTTCGAGAACGTGTGTTAAAGGAAATTGCCTTGGACCTTACTGATTTAGTTGAGGCATTAACTGATATGGCTCAGCGAACTGTTCGAAGTCGTTTATGCAGTGCGCTATTGCAATTAAGTGAACTTTATGGGCAAGAGCCAATTAACTTGTCAAGAGAGGATTTGTCTGCATTTGTAGGAACGGCACAAGAGTCTGTAATCAGGCTGTTATCAGAAATGAAAAAAGAAAAGCTTATCGAAGTCCGTGGTAGAAAAATTACTGTTGTGGAGCATGATAAGATTCAAAAAATGAGTTTGTTCGGTTAAATATTAAAAATAATTAGTTTAAATAGAATTACAACCGCTAGGGTATTTTGTTTAACGTCTGTTTAATTATTGTAGTAAAATTGTATTAACGCCAAATAACCTCAAAAAAGATATTATGAAATACATTTTTTTAGTCTTAATACCAGCACTTATGTTCCTTGCTGGCTGCGCGAAAGAAGCTGGAGTAGGAGGAAAGGCAACTGTTACTGGAGTGATCGAGCAGGATGTTTATAATATAACAGGTTTTCTCCATACAATTGGAGCTCAAAATCAGGATATTTTCTTAACATATGGTGTTGATGATCAATATGTGGATGATAAATTAGAAACAGGATATACCGGGGATTTTAAGATTGAATATTTACGCCCTGGGGATTATACTGTTTTCACTTATTCAGATTCATGGACAACTCCAATTGGTGCTGATTCGGTGGTTTTAGCAACGTTTTCAATTACGGAAAAGAATCAGGAATTAGATCTTGGGATTATTACTATCGTGAATCGGAAATGAAAAAGATATTTGCCATATTAATTTTCATGATCTCTTTAACCAGTTTTGGGCAAAGGGATTTCCATGATTTTGAGACTTGGCATAGATTTAAGGCAAATACTAAATACAATGATTTTAAATTTTATGTTGCACCTGGGATTAGATTGTATGAAAATTCAACGCAATTAAAAGCCGTTTTTTCTGATTTCGCTGTATCGTATAAGGTGCACAAATACTTTAAGCCTAAGTTCAATTATCGTTATGCCTTAAAATCAAAATATGATATTGGCTCGATTTCGGTACATCGATTTAATCTAGACCTTGGTTCCGACATTAGTCTAGGCAAATTTAATTTAGATTTTAGAGATCGGCTTCAAGTGGATTTTGATTATAAAGGTGGAGAACTTTCAAATCGAACAAAATTCAAAGTAACTTATGATATGGGTGAAGGGATTCAGTTTTACGGAGCGACTGAAGCGTGGTTTTCGTTAGGTGACGTTATTCCATTTTCTAAATATCGATTCTCGTTCGGGTTCGACCTTGAATTAATGAAACGTAATGCAATAACTGTGTTTTATATGAGACAAGCTTCTGTAACTTCTAGAGTGCCTTTTAAAGGAAATGTAATAGGAGTGGTGTACAGCATGAAAGTAAAGTCTCTGTTTAAATAAGTTCAAATTCCGTTTCGTTTACCCATCCAATTTTACCATCAGAATAAATTACTTCGAACCAACCGTTAGCATTAGACTTTACTTCTGCTTTGGTTCCTTCATGCAGGATAAAGGCACTTTCAGCATCTTCATTTGGTGCATTTAATAGGGTTACGGATTGCTTCATAATCACGCCACTATCATGAGTTTGAACATAGTTTGTTTGAACTATAGCCAAAACCAATACTATCAAGCTTAGTATAAGCGATGCGATACCTAGAACGAATCCAATCAGTTTGTTTCTTCTGGTAGAACTAATTTTATATAATGTAAACAACGCCATTGAAGCAAAACATAGCACTATGGCTCCCCATCCCCAGTAATTAGGAGACCTACTTAGAATTGCCATAATCCGCTCGGAAGCTTTACTGCTTTCTTCTAGATCCACTTTGTCGATAAGGCTTTTGTGCGCAATTAATAAATTGTGTTGAATGTCTACGTTACCTGGATCAAGTTTCTTAGCTTTTTCAAAATACAAGATCGTTGGTCCATTTTTTTGAAGCTGGTAAGCTGCATTTCCAGCATTGAAAAACAATTCAAAAGACAGGTTGCCCTCAGTGATTAATGATTCATATAATGTAAACGCAGAATCATAATTCGCTTCATTATAAAGATCATTAGCTGAGCTAAACTTGTCGCTAGGCCCTTCGGTGCTCCCAAGCATAACGTTGGAAGAAAACGCAAATAACAATATGATGAGTAGCTTATACATTCAATTCGCCTTCTAGTTGTTCGATAATTTTGACTCCATCTGAATAAGTTTCAGCAGAGCTAGACTCTGTCATAGGGGCATATCTTGCCATTTCACACTTTTCAATAATGTCGATATACTTCTGAGCAGTTTCGGTTTTCCCTCCTTTATCTAATATGCTTTCTAACATACTTGATTTGCTCATGTGTGCCATGTCAAGTCCCAATTTGTTATTTAAATAGCCAAACATGCCTGATAGCATAGCTTCATTGAATTTACCTGGGTTGTTAGATGTCAGTCCTTCTTGAGCTGACTTGAGTGCGTTAATCGCAGATTTCCCTGCTTTTTTAATTTTCTCAACCGATTCATCTTTGGGATTTGCCTTACGTCTACTTAGAACCACAGCCAACCCTACGAAAAAGATAAAGGGGGTGAATAAAAGAATCCAAAATTTGGTAGTCCCGAAAAGCAGATCATCATTTTTAAAGAGCTCAGTTTCAGATCGAATGTGTCTAATTCCTTCTGATAGAAGTTCTACATTTTGTTGGTCTGTGGAAGATAAACTAGATCCTGATTTCTGGCCGTTCTTTTCAACTTTAACATCCCAAGTTTCGCTTTTCATGGTTTTAAACTTTTTAAGTTTTGGGTCAAAGAATACCACTTCAATCGGGCCGACTTTAAATTCTCCACCTGATCTAGGGATGCTTAAATAGTTAAAGGTCTTATGTCCTGATATCCCTGCTGTCGAACTACTAAATTTAGAGTCTACTTCAGGGTCATAAGTGTCGAAGTCAAGCGGGAACTCAAAATCAACTTTATCTAGTTGTTGTAAATTTCCCTTTCCTTTAATCTTAATATTTACGTCAATTCCTTCATCTGCGGATAACTCAGTTTTGGATATTGTAGCCGCCATGGTGAAAGTTCCTACAAGCCCCGAAAAATTAGAAGGTGCATTTTCAATTTCATTGACTTGAATTGAAGGAGCGTTACTTTCTATGGTGATTTCAGATCCTGAATTAAAGAATGTACGGTTGGCTACTAAATCAATGGAGAAAGCAGGAAATTTCAATTTACCTGATTTTTGAGGATAGAGTAGGTCTTTTTTGATGGTGAAAACATTGTAAGCTACTCCGTTGATACGCTCAGTTGTGGCAGGCCAACCCTTTGATCCCGCTTTTATCTCTTCATTCCAAAACCCACTAGGCATAGGGTAGTCCGCATCTGAAATGCTAAGTCGGTTGTATCGAGAATAAACTTTCATTGTAGCAACCACAGGCTCTCCAATGAAAATACTTGATTTGCTAAGATGAATTTTCCCGAAAAGATTACTGTTCGCTGATGGTGCTTTTACATTTCCGCTTGTATTTGCACCTGCTTCAATTGTAACTGATTTGGATTTGTATTCTTTATCTCCAATTACAAAGGCCATAGGGTCAATAGTAAGTGTTCCTTTTTTCTTAGGTTTTAAGACAACAATGTACTGATGTACAGTCATTTCGGTGTCAAAACCTCCAAAGCTAAACCCAGGGTTTCCCGCTTTTTGAGATACAATGGTGAAGTTGTTGTAATTAGGTTGTTTGATCCCGATGTTGCCAGAAATCTGGACAGACCCCGAGCCGTCAAGAACTAACTTGTACGTGAGTTTGAATTGCTGGTTGACTTCAGGGCTGAAGTTTGTAGAGACAACTTTTACTTTTAAATCCTGAGCAAAATAAGGGCCTAGGCTTAGCGTTAATAATATGCAAATGAAAATTCTCACTACCAATCTTTTCCTGTTGAAGTAGGTTTACCTTTTTGATCTGCCTTTTTCTTTTGAAGTTTCATTAATGTTTTCTTCTCGGCATTGTTAATTGCATCTAGATCACGTAAAGCCTGAGCTCTAGAGATTTTTCCCGGCTCTGGTTTCGGTTCACCTTCATCTGGCTTTTGATCCTCGCCTTTGTTTTCTTGGTCTTTTTTCTGTTGATCCTTTTCTTGCTGATCTTTATCCTGTTGGTCTTTGTTTTCCTGATCTTTATTTTCCTGATCCTTTTTTTGCTCGTCTTTATTTTCCTGATCTTTATTTTGATCGTCCTTATTCTCTTGATCCTTCTTTTGATCGTCTTTATTGTCTTCGTCTTTCTTCTGGTCGTCCTTATTCTCTTGATTTTCTTCGTTATCCTGTTTTAGCTTTTCTAAGGCGTAAGCTAAGTTATATCTGGTTTCCGTATCAGCGGGATTGATTTTCAAAGAGTTTTTATAAGCTGCCGCTGCTTCTTTGTATTTTTTCTGAGCCATATAGCTATTGCCTAGGTTGTGGTAGGCTCCAGCCTTAGCTTTTTTTGAAGCCGATTTTTCAACCATGCTTTCGTACTCCGTTGTTGCCTCTTCGTACTTTTCTAATTTATATAATGAATTGGCCTTGTTAAAATCAGCTTTGTAGTAAGCTGAATTTCCCTTTGCTGATTGGTACTTTTTGATAGCTTCATCATATTGCTGGTTAGCAAAAGCCTTATTTCCCTGATCTAGGAGCACCTTGCTAGATTTATCCTGTCCATAGCTAATAGCTATTAAGGAAACTAATATGGAAACGAAAAGTAATCTCATTCAGAAAACAAATTTAGTTCAACATTCCGATTACTGTTAATAGGAATCAGTAAATAAATTAATAGAAGAATCATTGCAATGGCTAAATACGCCTGGTAATGATCTTCATATGTTAAGAAACGATCTTTACTTAAAACAGTTTTGTTAATTTTCTTTAATTCGTCAAGCAGCACGTTAAGACCCACATTCGTTTTGTTAGCTCTAGTGTATGTGCCTTTGCCAATTTTACTTACTTCAATTAGGAAGTCTTCATTAAGTTTAGTGATAACCGTATTTCCATCTTGGTCCTTTTTAACTCCAGTCTTCCGATCTCCATTATACAACTCAATTGGGGTTCCTTTGGTTGTTCCCATTCCTATGGTGTGAATCTGAACTCCTTGTTCTTTAGCAAAACTTGCAGATTCTATGGCTCCTTCTTCGTGGTTTTCACCATCCGATATCACAATGATCGCTTTGTTGGTGCCGTTTTCCAGATCAAAAGAATTTAAGCATTCGTCAATTGCTGCACTTACAGCCGTTCCTTGAGCTGACATCATTCCTGTATTAACGCCAGAAAGAAACAACTTAGCAGCATTGTAATCAGATGTTATTGGCAGCTGAGTGTACGCAGATCCCGCAAAAACAACTATTCCAATTTTGTCACCGTGTAATTTTTTAGTTAACCTTTCTATTGCAAGTTTAGCGATATCCAGTCTAGTTCTAGTATCAGATAGATCACGTGCAAGCATTGAATTAGAGACATCTAAAGCAATCATTAGTTCTATTCCTTCGGATGTTCCTTCTACTTCTGTCTTGCCATACTGAGGGTTGCAAAGCGAGATGATTAAAAATCCCACTCCCATTCTAAAAAGAAAATACTTTAAGCCAACTCGCCAATTCGAAGCTCCTTTGGTAATATTTCCGCTCAGATGTTGATCTGAAAGTCTTTTAATGCTAATATTTCCTCTAATTGAGAAGTAGTAGTAAAAAATGATGA
>JBLIOB010000103.1:0-13028 GCA_047639575.1 Parvicellaceae bacterium | reverse complement strand
TACATTAATACGGTTCGTAAGCATGGCGGCACATTCATAATGCTCTGGCACACTAATTACCTCAATTTAAACGTATTCGAAAAGCATAAAGCTTTTTACATGAAGGCTTTAGAGCTTCTCTAACTCGATTAAGAAATCTTCAGCAATTTTGTTTCGGTTAAATTTCAAATCGGCAAAAGCACGGCCATTTTGTCCCAAAACTTTTAAATTTTCTGAATTAGACCCCATTCGTTCAGCCTGTTCAACCAATTGATCTACATTCTCAGGCTCAAAATAATATCCGCATTTTCCTTCATCAATAAACAACTCCCTTGCCTCCCCATCAACTCCTAACAAAATCGGAATTTCCATTGCCAGCGATTCGAAGATTTTAGAAGGGATTGCTCCTTTAAATAAATCAAGTTTTCGAAGCGGGATTAAAGAGATGTCTACTGCAGATAATACGCTGGGCATGATCAACTTTGTTACAGGTTCGAAAAAATGAACATTCTTCAAGTTGTTTTGCTCCTTTAGAGCTAGCAAATCTATTTTTTCAGGTCCTGCCCCCATGAGTATAAACTGAATATTAGGATTGACAACTTTACTGGCTGCTTGCAAAATCACTTCTAGCCTTTGAGCGTGACCAATAATCCCACCATAGAAGAACAAAACGTCCTCTTCTTTGAATTTATTCTCTTTTCTCCAATCTCCATCATTAAACAAACTAGGATTGTAATATTCAAGGTCCACACCATTCGGTAACCAATAAACTTTCTTATGCGGAAACCTAGTTGAGATGTTTTCTGAAATTCCTTGTGTTTGACCAGTAATTAAATCAGCTTTTTCATATGTTTTCTCTTCTAAATTCTGAGCTAATTTTAGAAAAAACTTATTAGTAACAAGCCCTAATTTCTCAGCACTCTCAGGCCACAAATCGGACACATTGAAGATGAATTTAGCCTTCTTTTTATTGGCTAATTTCACAGCCGTTTTGGCAAGAAATAACGGTGGAGATTCACAGAGTAAAAAATCATAGCTTTCTTCCAGTTTAGTCTTGCCCACCCTATAGGAGGAATGGACAAAAGAGAAGTAATTTCTTAATCTTTTCGGAATGCTTTTACTTTTCGTAACGTAAATCGAAGATCTATGGACTTTTAGACCATCCATGACTTCGTAATGATATTTTTTCCCAAGATACTCTGGATGAATTTCCCCTTTAGGATAGTTCGGCATTGCAGTTAAAACTGTGACTTCGATGCCGGCTTTTTGTAATCGGATTGCCAATTCAAATAGCCTGTTTTGGGGCGCACCTACCTCTGGAGGGAAGTATTGCGTTAATATGAGTAGACTTTTTTGCATTCAGATTTAAGTCGCAAAGGTATAAACTGAAACAATGCAACCACACAACCACCCGATTTCAAGTCGAATTTTTCACTCGAAATCGCTTCAAACTACCTGAAATCAACATATATTTGGGCTGAATCAATGATCTTCTATTGAGCGCGAATTGGAAAAAAAATGATTTTTTAAAGAATGTCCTGATCTTACTTTCAGGGAATAGTCTTGCTCAACTGATTAGTATTCTGATGATTCCCGTTCTTGCACGCTATTTCTTGCCAGAACAGTGGGGAATGCTTGGTGCTTTCGTTGCAATTTCAGGCTGGGCAGGTGTTATCGCAGCACTACGTTATGATCTTGCTATCATGCTTCCAAAATCCAATGATGACGCTAAGAAATTAGCTAAAATCTCCATTGGTCTAAGTGCAATTGTTGCCGCAATACTGGCTATCCCAATACTAATTTTCAAATTGGATATTGCTATCTACTTGAATGAAGACGGGAAATTTGACGCAATTGAATTGTCAAATTGGTTCTATTTAATTCCAGTTTCCATATTTCTGTTTGGTTTTAATTCCGCAATAACCATGTGGCAAACTCGTAAAAAAAGGTTTTCACAAGTTGCTGGAGCAGGAATTGGACGTTCCATAACCTCCGCTGGAGTTAATTTATCGGCAGGTATTGCAAAAATGGGCTCTGGTGGGCTTATCGCTGGGCAATTCTTAGGACAGGCAGTAAATGGATTGATCTTGGCTTTAGGAAGCCTTAAAAACATCTTATCAGCTCCTGTACCTAGTTCTGAACGTAAAAGACTCATGAAAGAGTATAAGGATTTCCCATTGAAATCAGGACCTGCCATCTTACTCAATTTAACAGCAAATCAATTGCCTATTTTACTGATTCTACCTTGGTTTGGCGCAGGAGTGGCAGGCCAATTTTTTATGATGCAAAAAATTCTTAATATCCCATTAACATTCATCGGAAAGTCTGTAGGGCATGTATTCTATCAAAAATCCAACGAGAATCTTAATGCAGGAATCAGCGTCCGACCATTGGTCATTAAAACATCACTGACTTTACTTGCAATTATCATCATTCCAATGACTGTATTGTTCTTTTTTGGCGAGCCAATATTTGAAACGGTACTAGGAAGTGAGTTTAAAGAAGCCGGTAGAATTGCAGGCGTGTTTGCAATCTTTTATTTATTCAGATTTATTTTTTCCACTCAAAGCACGTTGCTAACTAGTAAAAGGAAGTTAACGGTAGAAATTTTATTTAACGCTTGCTTCCTTATCACACAGGTGGGTTCGGTGATTTATGGATACTTTACTAATGATTATAATTTAGCATTCAAACTAATGGCGGTTAGTGGTTCCGCACTTTTCTTAATTTTGGGTGTATTAATTTTCAAATACGCTGGAGATAAGTGAAAGGTTTTATAAAAAGAATATTAAAGTTCTTTTCGTTCATTAAGCCGATTGATAATCTTGTGTTTAAATGGGGAATTGTGGGTAGAGTTAAATTTGGTATGCGTTTTTTAAATTGGATTGTTCAACGAATTTTTCGGGTGAACAGTGAGGTTCCTTTCCCTGTTAATTATACATCTCGGGTTATTGGGTTCAAGAACATCAAATTACATAAAGACTTCAATACAGTTGGAAGCTTTTCTTTGAGCACAGGCTGTTACATCCAAGCTTTAAGCGGGATTGAAATAGGCGAAAACTTCTTGTTTGCTCCTGGACTTCGGTTAATAAGCGTTAATCATGGAGTAAACAGTGAATTTAAATCCGAAGTCACTAAACCCATCAAAATTGGAGACAACGTTTGGTTCGGAGCGAACGTAGTAATTCTTCCCGAAGTGGAAATTGGTAGTAACTGTGTTGTTGGTGCTGGTTCAGTTGTTACAAAGTCATTTCCTGACAATTCGGTAATTGTTGGTAATCCTGCAAAAGTAATTCGAACAATTCCATCAAAAGAGAATGGCTGATTCAAAGCGCATTTTATTTGTCTCGGCACTGGATTTCAAAAAGAAATCTATCCAAGTGATACGGAAAACACCGGAAGCATTTGTAAATGATGGCTGGCAAGTAGACTATCTGCTAGCAAGAGATGGAGCAAAAAAAGGTAATTACTTCTACGAAGACGAGATTAACCCAAAAGGAGTTAACATAATTCGCTTAAAATGGAAACTCACTTGGTTAAGAAATATGATGCCAGGTGTTCTTCACACCATCTCGACCAAGTTCGCAGCGTATAAAACGACATGGATGCTTTACAGTAAAGCAAAACAACTCGTCAAAGAAAACACCTACGATGTTGTGTATGGATATGAAATACATGGTGTGCTGGCTGTATCTAGACTAAGAAAAAAGAACCTTATTTCAGAAAGTAAAATCGTTAGTCGATTTCAAGGAACATGGTTGGCGCTCTACTTTCTAAATAACAACACTAAGAAATTACGATTGAACAAAGAGGCGATCATAGCCCTAAACCAAGAGTCAAACCTCTGCATCATGACAAATGATGGAACACAAGGAAATTTGGCCATGGACAAACTTGGAGACACAAGCAAACACGATAAATTTGTTTTTTGGACCAACGGTGTGGATTCACAGGAGGTTGCAGCCAATCAACTTGAAGAACTAACTCAGCAATTCAAGGCTGAAGGTGAGTTCATTTTCCTATCTGTTAGCAGGCTAGAGTCTTGGAAACGGGTTGAAAGAGGCATTAATGCATTTATTACCTTCAAACAAGCTAATCCAAATCTAAACGCAAGGTTAATCATTGTTGGAGAAGGGTCGTCAAGGCAAGAATTAGAGAAAATCGCCAAACAATCAGATTACTCTGAATACATCAACTTCACTGGTGGAGTAGCTCATGATGAAGTGAAGAATTTCCTCAATCTGGCTGATGCTTTTATTTCGATGTATGATTTATCCAATGTTGGTAATCCACTTTTAGAGGCAATTCGCGCGAACAAGATCATTTTCACTTTAAACAATGGCGATACGGCATCTTGGATCAAGCATAGAGAGAATGGTTTTATATATGAAGTAGACCAGAGCCTTTCTGAAAATGCCGCTAAGGATTTTGCTGAGATCACCTCCAACGATGCATTAAGGGCTTCTATCGTTAACAATATTCGAAATACAGAGAAGGAGAAACTTTGGACTTGGAGTGAAAGAATGTCGGCCGAAATAAAAGAAGTCAATCAACTCTTGAATTGAAAAAGGAAAACTTATACCTAAGTGCTATTGCAGCCTGCTACGGGGGACTTTTCCTTAGTTACGGCCCACTTTACCTTTGTCATATTCTGATGTTAGCTTCATTTGCGGTGTGGATTTTTGCTAAAAAACCGAACGTATCCTTATTTCGAAAAAAATTCAGCACTTTATATCTATTTCCGATTTTCATAGTTCTATGGTACGCCCTCTCTATTACTTGGGCGATTGACATGACCATTGCTGCTAAGTATCTGTTCTACATTGTATTCGGAACCATTATCGCATTGTCCATAGTAGAATATGCCAAGAATGAAATTCAACTCAGTAAGTTGCTTCGATTCACTGGCGTAATTGTAGCGTTAGAATTAATTGTAAGCACATTAGAGCGATTATCAAGCTTCAGGTGGCCAATATCTCCATATTCGCCAATGGTAGAGAATTTCGGACGAACTTATAAGTTGGATGAATTTTACACTCCAGAAATTGTAAACCAGCTTGAACAAATCCCAACCGGCTTTCATTGGAACCCAAACAATACGGCCGTTGCAATTTTAATTTGCATCCCATTTTTCCTTTTCAGTAAGAACTGGATTTTAAAAATTGCAGGAACTGGATTAGGCGTATTTGTTGTTGCTTCAGGAAATTCAAGGCTAGCACTTCTATCTTTAGCGCTTTTGATTTTCGCTTCAATTTTTTATCTCCAACCAAAACTTCGAAATATTACGTTAATTTCTGGGTTTATAGTAGCCGGAATTATAGCAATGATAAGTATTTCTCAAAAGAACTTTATTTATCAAAAGGCCTCCTCTTCTATTGCAGCAATTGAAGCCATGTTCTCAGATGAACACAGAAATATTAGCTCGGTGAGCATAAGAAGATCTTTAGCAGACAATTCTACCAACGCTGTTTTCGATAATTGGGGACAAGGAGTTGGAGGAGGAAATTCGGTCGTTGTGCAACAGAACAACGGATTAATCGATCAGAAAACAGTTAGTCAACATAACTTCTGGCTTGAATTGTTGGTTGAAGGTGGAGCCCTATTTTTTCTAGCGTTTCTTGGATGGCTCTCTTATGTCATATTTAGATTGATCGGAATTTATAAGCAATCTACTACCAACTTAAAGAGGATTGCAGGAGCTACTTCCTTATCTCTCGTTGTGTTTTGCATTGCCTGTCTTGGAATGAGCTCTGCAATTTATTTTCTGCCCATGTGGATCTTGCTTGGTGTTGCTTTGGCTTCTATTAATATCTTCCAATCAAAATTGGTAACAAATGATTAATCAATTTCCCAATCTCCGGACTAAAAGGCTTAGCCTTAGAGCGCCTCAAACTGCTGATGGCCCTGAAGTTCTTATGCTGCGTTCAGATGAAATAGTGAATCAATTCGTGAAGCGTCCAAAACCGGCAAATTTAGTAGACGCAGTAAAATTTATCGATAAATTGAATGGGCAATATGAGAATGACGCAAGTATATATTGGGTCATTAACTCTACGCCTAACACCAAAATGATCGGGTCAATTTGCTTATGGAATTTTTCAGAAGATCGTAAAACTGCTGAGCTTGGATATGACCTTCATCCTGATTATTACAGCCAAGGTATCATGACCGAAGCGATGAATCGAATTGTGGAATTTGGCTTCGATTCACTTCAGTTAAATTCGATAGAGGCGTTTACTCAGGACAACAATGTCGCTTCAATTAAATTATTAGAGAAGAATGATTTCGTATTGAATCCGACTAAAAAAGATGTAGACAATTTGGCCAACCTTATTTTTGAATTACATCGTCCTTAAGAGCACAATGTCTAATGTAGATTTACGTTTATTAACTTGACTAAAATCAAAATGCAACTTGGTCTTACAACTATGGTTAAGTTTGTATACTGAAATGAAGATATTATTTCTAGCAGATCCGGGATCATCTCACACCATTAAATGGGCAAAAGCGCTAGCTTCAAGAAATAACAGCATCTACATCTTAGGCCTTTCTCCTTACCGAGAAGAAGACTACGAAAACACCAGCATTCAGGTAAAATCGCTTTCATTAAGTAATGATAATTTTGATGGAGAGTCCAAGGGGATTTCTAAAACAAAGTATCTCAAGTTAATTCCAAAAGTGAAGGAAGTCATTGCTGAATTCGAGCCAGACTTGATGCATGCACATTATGCATCAAGCTACGGATTATTAGGAGCTCTAACCAAATTTCATCCGTATGCAATATCAGTGTGGGGAACTGAAATCTATGAATTCGGAGAGAAAAGTATTATCCACAGAAACCTGCTGAAATACAACTTCAAGAAGGCGGATGCCGTATTATCAACTAGTCGAGATATGGCCATTCGCACATCAAAATTCACTAAAAAGAAGGTTGAAATTACGCCCTTTGGAATAGATACGCAGCACTTTACTCCGCAATCAAACGAGCACGAAGGTCTGGTTATAGGTACTGTAAAATCGATGGAAAGGTTTTATGGAATAGACCTTCTTATAAAAGCTTTCGCCCAATTAAAAGGAAACGATCTAACCCTTAAACTAGTTGGAGATGGTACTAAAACCAAAGAATATAAAACGCTGGTTGAAGAGCTCAAACTAGAAGATCGAGTGACTTTTACGGGAAGAATCGAATCTGATCAAATAGTCCAAGAACTTAATTCGATGGATATTTTTGTTGCTGCTTCAAGAGCCGAAAGCTTTGGGGTCTCGATATTGGAAGCGTCCAGTTGTGGAATCCCTGTAGTTTCTTCAAATGTAGGCGGATTGCCTGAAGTTGTTGAAAATGGAGTTACTGGCTTCACCGTAGCTTCAGAAGATATTGATGCGCTGACTTTAAAAATTCAAGAGCTTGTTGATTCAAAAGAACTAAGATTAAACATGGGTTCTGCCGGACGGGAGTTTGTTCAGAATACCTATGAATGGGAAGATTGTGTTTCTAAAATGACCAACATATATGAGTCTTTGGTGAATAATGAATAGTACATTTCAACATATCAACCACTGGTTAATATTCGCTTTAACACTATTCCTTTCCATCTTCGAAAGGGCCGTCCCTCCTATCATCATCCTGCTAACTATTGGCGCAATCTTAGAGTTTGTCACCACTAAATCTAAAGCTCGATTAAACAAAGGAATGATCTATTCCTTGATCTTCTACGGCTTATTTGGTTTGGGAATGCTGTATTCAGAAAACATCGAATATGGCTTGGCCGATTTGGGAGTTAAGTTCTCGTTTCTAGCTTTTCCAATTATTGCTTTTTTCCTTTCAAAACGTCCATCTGGCAAACTTGGGTTTGCAATTTCGGGATTGATTGTGGGTGCTATAATAGGGTCGGTAATTTGTTGGGGGAATTACTTCTTTCAGTATTTGATCAATGACCAAATCCTTTCATATGGCTCGTTTTCAATACTAATGCATTCCTCTTACTTTAGTTTAAACTTAGATATCGCATTTGTTTTCCTGTTCTATTTTATCTTTTTATCGAAGACGAAGCGCACTGGAATTCAAAAATTTATTGGGGTTTTAATTTTGGGATTGTTTGTAGGTACCGTCATGGTGGTTTCTTCCAAAACCGGAATCCTGACTTTAGTTTTGGCTGTTTCGATCTGTTTATTTTCTCTCCTGTATCGTTTTAAAAAATCCCTTGCCTATATATCTGTTGGCTGTATCCTGTTGTTAGTAATCGGAGTCATTCAGTTCAATCCAAGAATGAATGCAGCGTTCAATAGTATTAGCTCCATAGACCTCCATAAAAACCAAGTTTATGGGACAATTGATGGTAGAATATTTATTTGGAGACAAGCAAAGGAAGTAATTGAAAAGAACCCCGTATTAGGAGTAGGAACCGGGGATGTAAGGGATGAGTTGTTTGACAATTACAAGGATTTGGATGTGCCTTTTCAAGATGAAATTAGACTCAATTGCCACAATCAGTATTTGGAAACCTATCTCGCTTGTGGGGTTTTAGGCGCGTTGTTCCTCTGCTTTTTCCTGTTGCAGCCTTTATTTAGTAGGAATAGGCATTTTCTGATTACGACATTCGTACTACTGATGTTTTTGAATTTAATGTTCGAGTCGATGCTGAATAGACAAGCGGGAGTTATTCTACTCGCCTTATTCTATCAGCTTTTTTGGCTGCGAGTTTCTCTGAACATACCGATTACTATTCCAATGCTAAGAGATGCAAAAAGAAAAGATAAAACTGATCTGATTCCTGAAGAAGGAATTTCAAAAAGCTGAGTATCCAACACTTCAGTGCTAGGTTCTACTTCATTTAGATACATTCCTAATTTAGCGTCAATCTCATTCGTATAAGATGGATCCGACACGAAGTAGCGAAGATTAAATTGCGTTAAAGTATTGCTCTGGACGTTTTCAGCCTTTAATTTAGAAAACTGACTAGCTAGTTCTTTTGAGATGTTTAATTTCTCCTCAAGGTTGCCAGCGCCTTTGCCACTTGCATCTAAGAAATTTATACCGATCATTAACTCTTTCTTTTCCCAACCGACTTCAACAAGCAACTCTTGACGGTATTTGACTTCACTTGAACTCCATTTCCAAATTCCAATTGCAGCTCCTATCAACGCAAATACGAATAGCAAAAGAGCCTGTCGTTTAATTGTACCAGCAACTTTATAACCAAATGAAACGAAGTCTGCGAACATTAATATTTTATTGAGTAAAAGATAAAACTAGTGGTTTATTAGTTATCAGCATTATCCAACGTTATTTCTTTACTGGAACTAGGGATGAGTAAAGAGACATCATAAACACAATAGAAACAAGGAAGTAAATATTTGGTGAAAGTGTATACCGAACTCCAACATATGGAAAGATAGATGTTAAAACAAGAATGTAAATAGGCAGGAACACGATAAGTAAATTTAAGCCCCAATCTTTTTTAAATAGAGCTCGTTTGAAACGAAACACAAACAACAACCACCCAATTAACCAAGCAAAAAACAAAATGATCCCTGAGGTTTCGGGCTGATCATATGTGTAGTTTCCAAAGCGCCACCAAAACCCTTCAAACGCCTTTCCTGGTTCATCTTTTATAAAATCAATCGTTTTCGACTTCAATAATTCACTTCGATTTTGCCAAGTCGTTTTAAGTTGAAATACATCAACAGCTTCCTCGTAAACCTCATCAGGTAATTCTTTCCAGCGAGTTGAAAAGTACTCAGTAGTTAAATTAATATGTGGATTGTTGGCACAGTAAAGAGGAATGTCACTATAAGTTCCTGTAGTTAATCTAGAATCGTTGTATAAGTTGTTAGACAAAACTCCTACTAACTGAAACAACATTAACGGAAGAGCCACCGCCACCGTGACATACTTTATAGATGCTCGGTTTCGCCAAAAACTAATTACTAAAACAAGCACAACGAGATATAACATCGGTAATCCAATTGGACGCACAATTAAATGTAACAGAATCGATATCGCAAGAACGATGGCTGAAATCCAACCTTTCTTTTTCCAAAACCATGCTATT
This sequence comes from Parvicellaceae bacterium, assembly GCA_047639575.1. Lineage (GTDB taxonomy): Bacteria > Bacteroidota > Bacteroidia > Flavobacteriales_D > Parvicellaceae > JBLIOB01. The sequence continues at coordinate 2,997 of JBLIOB010000103.1, read as the reverse complement.
GCAGCTGCTAAACCAATTATAGAAACGAACAAGGACATTTCTACTCCCCAGTAAAAAGAAATTGGCATTGACCAAAACAATATAGGCAACACTAACAGTCTAATGTATCTTTTCAATTCTAAGAGTCTAGCGAAAATAACTGCTAGAACCATTCCCAGTGAGAACATTATTTTACCAAAAATTAGCCCGCTTGACACACCAAGAAATTTGAAAACAATAATAATTAAAGGATGGCCTATAGACGGCAAAATAAAATCATTCCGAATCGTATCTTGATAGCCGATTCCATTTAAAAGGTTGATGGCCAATCCTTCATACAAAACTCCATCAGCAGTACCTACAGAAGAGATATCATATAATAAAGTCAAAACAATAATTACCGCGGTTGCAATTACAATTTCAATGATATTTAGTTTTTTAGAACCCATTTTCTCTACAATGTTTAAATTCTATTTGGGAATAAAAACACAGGATCAAAGATAGAAATCTGACACTACTGTCGTTACTTTTCTCGACTCTTCCCCTATTTATTCTAAATTCGCTGTATCGAAAATAATCATCAATACGACTCTATTGTAATTGGCTCTGGACCAATCAGTGTTATTGAAGCTCTTTACCTAAAAAGCCAAGGAAAAGAAGTTGTAATTATTGATGAGGGAAGCGAAATTGGTGGCGCTTGGGGTACCATTAAATATGACAACTACCCTGCGCTTGAAATTGGATGCCATATTTGGGATATAGCGCCTGGAGTATTTAATTTTCTTCAATCCATCTTCGAATTGGAGCTAAAGAACATGTCGCCTCCGCCCAAAATTCAAAAAGGAAAAAAACTACTCCCCTACGATTGGAAAATGAATATCCTTACGCTTAAGCATTCATTAAAAAGATCGGCTCAGCTCAAGTTCAAAACACTGGCAGGAGATTTGAAAACACCGGGATATCGTCTTTCACTCATATCTCGACAATACCTGTACCCTACCAATGGGGCAATTGATGTGAAAAATGCTTTGGTTAAAGTGATTGCTGAAAATGGTATTCCAATAATCAATGCCAGGTTGTCAAGATTGGAAATTGATAAAACCGTTTCGGGTGAACTTTCAAATGGAACAACCATTCGTGCAAATCACATTGCCTTAACATCACTAACTAATGTGGACGAAGTTCATTTTAATCAACAGCTTCAAAAAATTGATGTCGAACAAATACAGTATATCCATTTCCATTTAAAAGTAAACGATTCTAATCCAATTGACTTTTCCTACATCCGAGTAATGGACAACGTTTTAATTCATAGAGTAAGCGATATGAGCAAGCAGGCTCCTGAAAGTTTATCTGAAGATCAAAAAATAATTTGTGTTGGCATTCATGAAAAGGAATTCTACAAACATAGCGCGGATGACCTGGCTGCTCTGCTGCTAGAACAATTAAAACTTACCAACCTTGTTTCTGGTAGTGCAACACTCGAATTACAGAATCATAACGTGTTTAAAGCCGCATACTCTAATAAGGAGGCGATTAGAAAAATTGAAAAGGAAGCAGATGGGCAGCTGAAATTCTTACACTCTACGAACTTGATTTATGGTGTTCACAATGAACTTGAACGTTGGAAAGGGTTACTTGACACAAGCTCCAAATAGAATATAATTCCAATTATCGGGTACGATTTTAGAGATAGGTTTCCCCATTTTAGTAATTGTTCTCCGTTGCTTTTCACTTCTGCCGAAAGTAGCCATCAATCCTTGAGATTTAAAATTTACTTCAGAGAATTGAGAAAGCATTTCTTTGGTTTCATCAATCCGTATGTATCTCCAACGATCGCCCCAATTGTTGAATTTCTTTCTAGCTTTCTGATGCATTTTTGTGGCTTCCGTATTCTCGGCAAAGATCAATAGCCCACCAGGCTTAAGCATTCTATACAACTCGTTAAAAGCAGCCTCTTGTCTTTCTTTAGTGCTTAACGCACCAATAACCGACTTGAATAAAACGACATCGAAGTAGGCATCATCAAAAGTGGTCTTGGTAATATCTTGTTTGGAATAATTCACCAAATGATCAACATTGTATTTTTGGTGCAATTCTTTAGCAGGCGCCATGTCGGCATTGAAATCAGAACATTCAATACTAAAACCTTTCTGCGCAAGCCACAATGACAATCCTCCTTCTCTCTCTCCAAAAGCTCCGACTTTCAAAGAATCTCCAGCAGGTAAAAACGGCTCCCAAAAGGGCAGCGCTTTGCTCCAATTTTCAATGTCCCACTGAATGATATCTGAAAGAAGTTCTTGTTCCACGAAATAAAGATAACATTCTTAGAAAAGTTTCATCACTTCTTCCTTATAGCTTTTGCCGATTGGCAATTTAACCGTGCCTAATTCAATTTCGTTTCCAGAAATAGATTCGATTAAATCAGCGTTAATAATGAAAGATTTATGGATCCTTATGAAATTGGTTGGCAGTTCTTCTTCTAACTTTTTCAACGAAGCAAGCGCTACAATCTTTTTGTCTTTGAGGTGGTATGCAACGTATTCTCGTAATCCTTCGATATACTTGATCTCTTTAAACATCACTTTATAAAGCTTATGATCTGCTTTCACGATCATAAATTCTGCCTCCTTAACAAGCGTTTCAGGCTCAGATGGAGACTTCACTTTATTCACTGCTTTAATAAATCGTTCAAACGAAAAAGGTTTGACTAAATAATCAGTTACATCTAACTCGAAACCTTCAACAGCATAGTCAGAATAGGCCGTTGTAAATATTATTGCTGGTTTTACTTTTAACGTTTTCACCAAGTCAATCCCTGATAAATCTGGCATTTGGATATCTAAAAAAATAAGATCAACTTGATTTTCTGCAAGGAAATGAATCGCTTCGATTGCATTCTTACAAGTTCCAACCACTTTCAAATTTGGCAGTCGACTGCAGAACATGTTGATCAGCTCCCGGGCTAAATGCTCATCATCTACTATTAAACACTTCAGGCTCATTTCAAATCCAAAC
>JBLIOB010000102.1:0-13053 GCA_047639575.1 Parvicellaceae bacterium | reverse complement strand
TTAATATAGGTTTCATCCATTCTCCAACTCTCACCTACTTGAAACTTACGTTTATGCATATTCTTTTCAACTAAAACCGAGAATTTATATACCCAGCGTTGAAGGGTAGAATGATCAACTTTTACTCCTCGAATTTCCATCAATTCCTCAATGTCTCGGTAACTCAAACTAAATCTTAACTTGAAATAAACGGCTTATAAGATGACTACTTTTGGATAACGATGGTGTTTGAACATGCCTCTTGAGTTTTACCTCAAAAGTATTTTCTTTTACTTTAGATCGAATTAATGCGACAGAACCCACAGTATTGATTTTAGTGGATAATACCCTTTCCCCAATTTATGCTGCTGATTGGGAAATAAGAGTACCAAATTAATAGATGGATGTATTGACTTTACCTTTAGTTTTTAAGATCAATTCACCGAGGGATAAATCATATATGTGACCTTGGTATTTCTTATTGTTGTTTTTACCACCATAATATCTAAAAACATGAAGTTCGAATCGACCAGGTTTGTCATTATGATTCCAATTACCGCTTAAGAAGAATTTAAAAGACCAATTATCTGGTTCACCTTTAAGCTTGTTATTTTGCGCAATTTTAATAATCTCATCGATAGGCAAAAGCTTACAATTACGATCTTTAAAAAGTTTTTCTGTAGCAGTAAATCGACTATGAGATGGGGCGCCATTCGGATCTAACTGCAATGTAAACTGAATTGATAGACATTTTTCAATATTATAATCTATCTGGTAGTAGAATCGATAGGCCAATATTTTGCTGCTATCAACCCTTTCGGTAGAAGTCAAAAACAGGCCATTAAAATGACTTATTTGACATTCTTCAATATTCATTGACATGTATTTAGAAATAAAGCAATCATCGAAATTTTCCTTAATGATCGAGTCGGCTGACGGCTCTACTTGCCTTAAATATCTAATTAGAGTGCCTTGAGCGCTGAAAGCAGCTGAAGTAAAAACAATAAATAATACAAATAAACAGCGTAACATTAGTATAAAGATAGCAGAGTGTTCCATTCTTCGATACAATTAGTACTATTATTGCACTCGTGAATTTGATTCCAGCTATAAGTACCAAAAGAATTGCCATAAAACTGAAGCCAGCGGCAGAAAGAATGGCAAAGAAGTCACATCCGTGGGTTTTTGAAGACAGTATAATTAAGCAAAATCAGGAAGGTGAACCTGGAGATCTTGCGATCATTTTTGACTCTAAAACAAATAAATTTTTAGCATGTGGATTGTATGATCCAGATTCTCCAATTCGATTAAAATTAATTCAGTTCCATGAATCAAAAAAGATCGATGCGGAATGGTTTAAAGATAAAATTGATAATGCTAAGAAATTAAGAAAGTCACTCCTGAAGACCGACACTAACAGTTATCGGTTTATTTCTGGCGAAAATGACGGGTTTCCCGGGTTGATAGCGGACGTTTACGATCATGTATTAGTAATTAAGCTATATACGCATATTTGGTTTCCTTATTTTAACGAAATAGCGGAATTACTTATCGCAAAAAGCGGTTGTAATACAGCTGTGCTCAGATTAAGTAGGAATGCACAAAAGACCAGTAGAAAATTAGGCGTTAAGGACGGACAAGTAATTCATGGTACCCTAGAAAATGAGAATGTTCAATTCAAAGAACATGGTGTGTGGTTCACAGCAAACGTAATTAAAGGCCATAAAACAGGATTTTTTCTAGATCATAGGGCGAACAGGAAAAAAGTAGGAGAGTTAGCTGCTGGTAATAGAGTTTTAGATGTATTTAGTTATGCCGGAGGGTTTTCTGTCCATGCTTTAGTTGGAGGTGCGAAATCGGTGTTGAGCCTGGATATTAGCAAACAAGCTCTTGAGTTAGCAAAAGCAAATGCGCAGCTCAATGAGCATTCTGGTACGCATGAAGTCGTAGAAGGCGATGCGTTTGAATCTTTGCAAAAATTTATTGATGAGAAAAGAAACTTTGACCTAATCGTTATTGATCCTCCCTCATTTGCTAAGAGTAAACCTGAAATTCCAAGAGCCATAATCGCTTACAAACGATTGGCACAGCTGGGAGTAAAGTGCACAGCAAAAAACGGAATATTGATTTTAGCTTCTTGTTCTTCTAGAATACTGGCAGATGAATTTTATAGTATTTGTGAAAAGGAGCTATCCGCTACAGGGCGACACTATGAGGCAATAATGAAGTCAGAGCACGATAAAGACCATCCGGTAAATTTTCCGGAAGGAGCCTATTTAAAATGCGCCTATTATCAGTTTTTTGATTAATTACTCGGTATCTGGAGCATCTAATAATTGCTCCTTTTCTGCATTTTTCTTAATTAAGTTTTTCTGATATCTACCTTGAACAATATCAACTAAGACTAAGACTACTATCACGAAGTAAAAGGTAGTTTTGGTCATTTTGGTTACCTCATCTCCAGCTATTTTCATTCCACCTAAATGGCCTCCGTCAGTAAGTAGCATGATACCTACGATTAACAGAATGAATAATCCCAAGACTTCATATAGCTTGTTTTTAGCCAAGAACCGAGAAACAGCACCGGATAACACAATCATCAGTATTCCTCCAATAACGATAGCAGTTGCCATCACGGTGTAGTTATCACAAAGAGCCGTTGCACTCAGAATAGAGTCAAATGAAAATACTACGTTCATGATGACAATCATGGTTATGATTGGACCAATCTTCTTTTGCTTTTTAACACTGGATTTCTCTTTACTGTCTTGGTAAGAGATCATATGCCATATCTCTTTTATAGCAGTATAGATGATGAATATACCACCGATGAGGTAGATTAAACTTTCTATGGTAAGCGAGACTTCGAAAACGCCCGGAAACGAAATGCTAAATACAGAGATATGAAAATAGGATTCTACGGCCTTTAATACGAATAGTAATAAAATCCTTAGTAAGATTGCAATACTGATTCCCACAGTTCGTACAAAACCTTGCTTTTCTTCAGGAGCCCGCTTAGATTCTAATGAGATATATAAAAGATTATCAAACCCCAGAACAATCTGAAGCATAACCAGCATTAATAATGTTCCTACGTTTGCCCAAGTGAATAAATCAGCCATAAAAAATCTATAATTTATTGGTCAAAATTAAAGGGTTTAATTGAATACCCTAAATTTTAACCCGCTTCTATTCAATATCGATTGTTAATAGTTAATTAAAGGCACTATTAACTTCCTGTTTATTGTTTTATATTTGCACCGAAAGTTACACCACTGGTGTGGCGAATTGACACAAACTATACAGATTAATGGCTAGATCGCAGGAAACGTTCGGTAAGAAAGAGAAAGAGAAGAAACGCTTAAAAAAGCGTCAGGATAAAGCACTTAAAAAAGCCGATAGAAAGACAAACTCTACCAAAGGAGCTGGGCTTGATGATATGTTAGCTTACGTAGACGAAAACGGACAATTAACAGATACTCCACCAGACGATTCTAAAAAAGTAGAGATTGATGTTGAAGACATTCAAATTGGAGTTCCTAAGAAAGAGGATGTTCCAGAAGAAGATTCTGCATTAACTGGCAAAGTGGCGTTTTTCGATGATTCTAAAGGATACGGATTTATTAAAGAGACTAGAACTGAAGATAAATACTTCGTTCATATTAGTGGTACACTAGAAGAAATCAAGGAAAACGACAACGTAACTTTTGAACTAGAGCGTGGAGCAAAAGGAATGAATTGTGTTAGAGTGAAAAAGATCTAAGCAGTTAATTACAAACTTATTATTGACCCATCACTACAATTGTAGCTGATGGGTTTTTATTTTCCAGTTAATCCACAAAAGTAAAAGCTTTACCAGATCTTCCAGCTCTTCCAGTTCTTCCTATACGATGGATATAGCTATCGTAACTTAGAGGAAGCTGATAATTGAACACATGCGTCACGTCAGCCACATCAATTCCTCTTGCAGCAACATCCGTTGCTACTAATACTTTAATATTACCTTTTTTAAATGATGTTAAAGCTCGCTGTCTGGCATTCTGGCTTTTATTTCCTTGAATTTGGTCTGACTTAATGCCTTCCTTATTCAGTTTTGTGCAAAGCTTGTTTACTTTATGCTTGGTCTCTTCAAAGACTAGTACCTTTTCTACATCTTCTTCATTGATCATATCACAAAGGATTCTAAATTTATCGTCATCGCCAGAAAGCCTAATGATTTGCTGTTCAATATGATCTCCGGTGCTTTCCCCATCGCTTAGTTTTACAGAAATAGGATCGGTAAGGATTTCGTTAATAAGACTTTTTTGTTTGTTATCCATTGTAGCAGAAAACAGCAAAGTATGCTTCCGTTGCTGCATCCCATTAATTATTTTCTTTACATCATGAACAAACCCCATATCAAGCATTCGGTCAAATTCATCCAGAATTAATGTGTTGAATTTCCGTAAATCAATGCACTTACGGTTTACAAGGTCTAAAAGCCTTCCTGGTGTTGCTATAATTACATTGCAAGGGCGATGCAAGGCTTTGATGTCTTTATTGATGTTTGTACCTCCAATTAAGCAAGCACTATATAAATTGAGACCCTTAGTCATGCTTTTAAACTCTTCTTCAACCTGAACAGCTAACTCTCTAGTTGGAAGAACTATTAATGCAAATGGCTTTTGATTATGATCAATTAATTTATCAATGATTGGAATTAAGAAGGCCCCAGTTTTACCTGTACCGGTTTTAGCAATGCCTAAAATGTCCTTATCATCTAATAAAGCTTCTAATGTTTTGTCTTGAATTTCTGTAGGTCTCTCATAGCCTTTAGCTAGAAGTAAATCGATCAACTCCTTTTTTATTGGAAGGTCTACGATTAATCGATCTGATCGGTACTCTTTAAATTCAGCAGGAACAGCCTTTTTTACAAACATGTTTGGATCTAGCGTAGATGGTTTAAACCCTCCGCCTTGTCGTCCTCGTTGTCCGCCTGATCTTTTACCACCATTGCTTGGCCGTTGTCTACCTGATTGCTTAGATCTGTTTTTGTTCGAATTGTTGTGCATATTATTCTAGTTTTCCAGCTATAAAAGCTGTAGTCCAGGCTGCTTGAAAGTTAAAGCCTCCGGTAATTCCGTCAATATCCATTATTTCCCCCGTAAAATATAGGTTTTCAAAGGTTTTACTTTCCATTGTGCGGTTGTTAATACTTTCTAAACTTACTCCGCCACAAGTCACAAACTCTTCCTTGAAGGTTGTTTTGCCCTCCACTGCGTATAGGTCGTTAGTAAGAACATTTACTATTTTATTGATCCCTTTATTACCAAGTTCTGACCATTTTTTTTGAGGTGAAATTCCAATTCTTTCAATTAGATAATTCCACAAGCGATCTGGTAGGCCGAAAGGTCGGTAGTTGGCCAATTGTTTGTTACCATGATCTATGGAAATGTTGAGAATCGAATTATTTACTTCGCTGTAGTTGACCAAGTTAACCCAGTTCACTTGAATGTTAAATTTATAATTATTTTCGGCAAAATGTCTAGCGCCAAAAGCTGATAGTTTGAGAATGGATGGGCCGCTCATTCCCCAATGCGTGATGAGTAACGGCCCATCAGATTTAAGTTTGGTTCCGGGGATGGTTGTTATGGTTTTTTCTACAACAATTCCCATTAATTCCGTTACGCTTTCATTGGGCATATTGAACGTAAATAAAGAGGGGACAGGTGGAGAGATTTTATGATTCAATAGTTTTAACCAATCTAATCCTGCTTCTTTTGGTGATCCTCCAGTAGCTACAATTACCTTATCAACGATAGTTTCAGTTTCAGCGCCTCTAATTTCTAATACGATCTGATTTCCGCTTTTACGAATCTTTTCTACTGCGGATTTAATTTGAACCTTAATGCCTAAACGGTTTATTTCTTTATTGAAACAATCTATGATTGTTTGCGAATCTTGAGATTCAGGAAAGACGCAAAGATCAGACTGAGTAACCAAGGGAACACCTCTTGATTCAAACCATTCAATAGTATGCCTGGTGTTGAATTCTGGAAATATTTTCTTTAAAAACTTATTACCTCTTGGATATGCAGCAGAAAGGTCTTTAATAGATGTGACGCCACTGGTAACATTGCATCTTCCACCGCCAGATACCTTAACCTTAGCTAAGGTTTTATTGGATTTTTCGTAAATCACAACCTCGGCATTTGGATGATTCTTTTTAACCGCAATAGCTGAGAAAAAACCACCTGCACCACCTCCAATAATGGCAACTTTCATCTATTCGGGGAGTACTTTTTTTACTCTTCCAACTTCTCCAGTTTCTAACATCACTTTAATTCCATGCGTATGTTTAAGAGACTTGGTGAGGATTTTTTTAACAACGCCATCGGTCAATTCACCAGTTCGTTGGTGGTGTTTCTGTACAACTTCAACTTCAAAGCCTACCTCAATATTGGTCCTAATTCTTCCGTCCTCGGCATCGTTCATGCTGCGAATTTACTAATTCTATGTTCCGCTGATGTAAAACATCGTTGATTATTATGGGATGAAAATTATATTTGGAAATGAAAAAATCAATGCTGATTTTAGGATTACTGCTTTTTAATCATATTTGGATATAGTCAAACATATAGCGTTCAAGTGCATCAGGTGATTATCGACTTATTTGATGGAATGCGGGAAGCAGATAACGCAAAAGTTCATAAATCGTGTAGAGATGAAGTTAGGATGTGCTCGTCTTATAAAAGTATGGATGGAACTCAAAAAATTCATAATGGAAGTCTTGACGAATTTCTAACGGCAATAGGCACTCCGCATCAGAAAATTTGGAATGAAGGATTAACGAACACGATCATTCAAATAAACGAGTGGATTGCTCAGGTGTGGACGAATTATACTTTTCATAATGGGGATGTGTTAAGCCATTGTGGGGTTGATGCTTTTCAGCTCGTTAAGCTAAATGGTTCGTGGAAAATTATTCATTTACTGGATACTTGACAAAAAGAGGGTCGTGAATAGCCGTTAACAAGACAATCCAAACCGTTTACTAAATCAATTTTATTCAAGATAGATTGGTGTGAAACTTGATGTTTTACATGAAATGAAATCTATGAAAATCTTACTCTTCCTTGTACTTCTTGTTCCCTTTTCTATGTCTGCCCAGAATAAAGACATTTGTGATAAACATTATATATATTTTAATGATGCCCTTAAATTCAATGACTTTCAGCGAGCTTACGTGTATTGGCAATTTCTTGTTGATGGGAACTGCGATGAATTAATATTAAAAAAACGGAATGTCATTAGTAACGGTGGAGCAGTGATTTCACATTTGATTAAAAATGCTAAAGGAGAGCGTAGACAGAATTTAATTGATTCTTTAATAATTAACTATGAAAAAGGCTCAGAGATACATAAGTCTGACCTAAAAATTAAAGAGTTATTAGGTATGTCAATTGCAAAATACCGCAAGAATTATGAAAAAGTTAGAAAGCATTTGAAGATTTCAATTTCCGGACTAAAGGAAAAGTCGAAGAATAGTGCTGTTCAATATTATTTCAATGCCCTTCAGAATCTGAAACTTCAACACCAGATTAATAGGGAAGATGCGGTAGGAGAATTCCTTTGGCTCAAAGACATGTTCCATAGCAAGAATATTCAATTAATTTTAGACCGAGGAGGTCTTGCATGGTTGGATTGTGATGATATAATAGAATATTACTCTGAATTTATTGATGGAGATTCTGTTACTATGGAGTTGGTTGAAGAGGTTTTGAGATTAATGAATGAAAAAGATTGTTTCTCAAGCGAAAAACATTCAGAGTTCTATGTCAAGGTCCTTACAATTAAGCTTGAAAGAACACCAACTGCTCAAGGTTTTTTCTTTAAGTCAAAATATGAATTGAGCCAAAATAAAAGGCAAGCCGCTCAAATCACTTTAAGAAAGGCTTATTTATTAGCCATGGATAGCGGAGACCTAAAACATGATATAGTTGAGTTTGGAGCTAATTATCTGGGTGATGATTGGTTTGAAAAATGGATGGATGACTTCCCAGGAGATGGAGAGCCATGGCTGTATAACGCTAGGGAAATGGCTAAGCGAGTAAATGATCTTTCTATTAGTCCAGACTTGATAATACGGAAATTGGTCTATGTGAAAGCAATTGAATATTGTATAAAAGCAAAAACGCTAGATCCAAATTTAAAACAGACAGCGGACGAGCTTATAAGGTATTACAAACGATTGCTGCCAGAATGTGATCAATTGTTTCAACGTTCTTTGCATAGAGGAAATCATTTCAATTTAAACACAGTTGGTGACATCATGATCGATTGCAATTAAATTTAACTAATTGTATCCTCCTCAATTCCCTTAGACGCTTTGTCATCAGATTGATCAAATTGAGCACCCTCTTCGGAACACCCGAAGCAAATGACGGTCAGGCAACAGATTGGCGCTATTTTTTTAAAGTTTTTCATTTTTCAACTTGTGCTCAATGATTAGTATATGCTTTGCAGCTTGCAAGGTGTGTTGGCTTTGTGGGGCTTTGAAGTATATACAGTGTGTGTGCCCAGCATAGGCATCTTTCCTTATAAATATAGGGATTAATCTAGAGGCTGCAAGTCCCTTGTGGGCAGGTGTAACGGCTTGAACCATAATCATAGATAACAGGAGTTATTTCTGATCGTTGAACACGACCGATATATTGAATGAGTTTTCCTTTGAAAGAGAAAGGGTAAACTAAAAAGAGACATGAAGCATTTTGCAAATCGGTTCCTTCTCCAAAAAAATGGCCTGTAATTATTAGATCGAATGATCACAAGACAGAATTGGCTCAAGTTTATCTATCTTTCGAAAATGAGTCGCTTTCTGATTTTCTTATTTGTGTTTGCCAGCAGTTCTGTTTATTCTCAAACGGAATTGATTGATAGCCTCAGAAATGAAACTAAGGGCCAAGAAAAGAAATTAATTACTGAGTTAATCGCCTATTCTTATGAGCTTTATGAGATTGACAAACTTGAGCCAATTTTAGGTGAAATTGAACTGTTAAGTACTGAGATTAATTATCCGAAAGGCACCATGATGTCTAGTTACCGAAGGGCTGTTTATGCGGAAGGTGAAAATGACTTTTCGGACGCCACAGCACGTTATTTAGGTGTAATTAAAGTTGCAAGAGAAATCCATGATACCATTTACTTGTCAGTCGGACTGATGGGAATAGGTGATATCCAATTCAGCTTAAATGAATTTGAAAACGCAATCGATTATTATTATCAGGTTTTACCTTATACAAGAACATCTTATCAGAAAGGACTGGATCAAAATTATGCACAGCTGGCAACAGCATATAAAAGTTTAGGAGATTTAGACAGTTCAATGCACTATAACTTGATGGCTCTTGCTGTAAGAGAGGAAAATGAAGACTCTGTTTCAATTGCCTATTCATTTAATAACATCGCTCTTGTGTATAAGGATATGGGAGAATACAAACGTGGTCAAGAGTATTTAGAAAAATCTTTACGAATTAAAACTAGGCTTGGGAATTTACGAGGCATTGCTAGCTCTAACATTAATCTTGGCCAAAATCATTTGCTTCAAGGCAACAATAAAAGATCATACGAATATTTTTTGGCTGGGGCGAAACTTGCGGACAGCGCAAAAATTTTGATTTACCAAGTGAACGCTTATGCAGGTCTGGTTAGATCGGCCGCGATGGTGCATGGCTTCTCCGAGATACAGAAATACATGAACCTGTATACAAAATATGACGACAGTTTGAGTAAAATTCAGCAAATTGAATCAACTAGAAAAATAGAAGCGGAATTTCAACTATCGGAAAAGGAACAAGAAATTTTAATTGAACGGGCCGAAAAAGAAAAAGCTGAAGCTATTCAGTTAAAAACGGATGAAGAAAATACTAGATTAACTAACCAAATATATTACGCAGCCATCGGAATTGTGTTATTGCTGGTGCTAGTATTAATCGTGGTAAGAAGCAGTATGTTAAGAAAGAGAACGAATAATTTACTTTCAGCGCAAAAAAACCAGATTGAGGAGAAGAACCGTGACATTACAGACAGTATTAACTACGCAAAGAAAATTCAAGAAACCATGCTTCCTTCAGATAGGGAGATGGAAGCGTTAAATGATCACTTTATCTTTTATCGTCCAAAAGACATTGTTTCGGGGGATTTTTATTGGATTTCATCCAAGTTAAATCGCACTATTCTCGCAGTGGGTGATTGTACAGGGCATGGAGTCCCTGGTGCTTTTATGAGCACTATCGGCCATAACTTATTGAATCAAATTGTAAATGATCAAAAAACAAATTCACCGGCACAAGCGCTCTCGATGATTAATCAAAAAATCATTGCATCATTTCGAGCGAAGTCAGATGGAGCTGCTTTAGACGGAATGGATATATCATTATGTGTTTTTGATTGGAAAGCAAGGGAATTAGAATATTCAGGTGCGTTGAGACCTCTTTGGCTGATAAGAGAAAGGGAAATAATTATTCTGAAAGGAACCAAACGGGCAATTGGATCTTTAGAGGGGGAGGAGTTTTTTAATCAGAAAATAAAATTTCAAAAAGGGGATCAAATTTATTTGTTTTCTGATGGTTATCCCGACCAATTTGGGGGAGAAAAAGGGAAAAAACTTAAATCCTCTGGATTCAAAAAATTACTTTTATCGATGAAAGGAAAGGGTGGCTCCGATCAAAAACGAATCTTGACCGATTTTATCGATCAGTGGCAAGGAAAATATGAACAATTAGACGATATCTGTATTATTGGAATAAACTTATAGTCGATTCATCTTGAACAGTCATTTGAAAAGCGATTCGACTCATTCATTATGCTTGCATGCCATCTTCCAGTGCCTGAAAAGATGGGCGATAAAAAATGTCCGTAATCCAATACAGTAAAAAACGTGAGGTGCTTTATCAATGTAAAAAATTCTAAACACTTGCGGTCAGGAAAATTAACAACAAAGGGTAAATGAAAATTAGCAGTAGGATTTATTCAATTATTTTTTCAATAACTTTAATAGTGCTTGCTGTTGGTTGTAGGAAAGATAAATCCCAAATGCCTTGTAATAATGATTCGCCATGCCCAGGTGATTGTTTGCAGGACATTGATATTGCGTCCTTAACTTTTGGGTATGTTCCAGACAAATATGGAGTGCACTATTTTGACCCTTTCTACAACCCACTTAATAATGATCAGTTTGTTTATTTCAAAGCAGATTCTGATAGTGTAGGGGGTTTCATGAATGTCTTTGACCAAACTACCGGAATTGTAACTGAAGTTCTGTCAAGCGCCACTTTTACTGAAGGCATGTATCGTCCAATATGGTCTAGGTCCAACTGGATAGTATTTGGTTCAATAACCCAGAATATATGGAAGATTCGACCAGATGGATCAAATTTGACTCAACTCACCTTTGGCGGTAATATGAGAAACCCAGAAGTGAATTACTTTGGAGACACCATAGTAGCGTTTGCAAATGCTATTGGTGCAGTACGTTTTGATATATCTGGAATAATCGTTGATACTTTAGTGCTTGGTCCAATCAATTCATGGAACAGTTTAAATCAGATAGCGGTGCCTTATGCAACTCTTCCTTCTACTGAGGGTATCGGAATTTACGATGTGAATTCGATGTCCATCAACCAACTGGTAACATGGTCATTTAGCGGTAGCCAGGACGATGTAGTAGACATTAAGTGGCATCCGAGCAACGAGGATATATATCATTCACAATGGAGCAACGGCATTTACAAAGTTAACATGAACGAAGGAATTGTTGATCTTGTTAAAGTTGGTTGCTTAGAACATTATTATCCAACCATTTCAATCTCAAACGGTGGTGATAAAATCCTTGCTTGTAAACTTATGGTTGATAGTATTACCCCATCTGATGAACTTGCCATAAGTCAATTCATTGTTACAATGGACATAAATGGGTGCAACGAACAAAAAGTTATTATTCCATAGGGAGGAAGCGCGAAACTCCTTATTAACCCCAATTATATTTATAATTTAAAATTGACTCTGCAGCCATGGTTGTTTGTGGTAACGTCCTAGAGATGACCGGACTATTATATTCCTTAAAAGAACATAAGTCTAGTAGGGCCTGTAGCAACACACGGTTTTTATTTGAGTAGGACTACCTATAATAAAACCATGTTTTTCTATGTGAAAAATAGCTGGTTAGCTTTGTTTTGAGTAGCAAATGTAATTCCAGGTTCTGTCGCCAGGGCAATCGCTTACAGATTTAACACATGATTCATTATAACTCATAGGCTTAGGTTTGTTTCTGCTTACTGGTAAGCCTTACTCTTACTTGTTAAAAAAACAAGTTTATGGATTCGTTAAAAATATTCGATGGTCTTCCAGACCCGCGACAGCAACATTTAATCACCTATGAATTAAAGAGTTTAGTTTTTGTCACTATTTCGGCCGTTGTATCTGGTTGCGATACTTATACTGATGTGGCCTTGTTTGCCGAGTATAAGAGAGACTGATAACCCAATTTGTACCTCTTCCTGAAGGGAAAACACCATCACATGATATTTTCGGAGACCTTATTAGTTCTTTATGCACGGAGAGTTTACTGTGACCATTTTGTGAGTTGGGTGTCAACGGTTAGCAATATCACCTCTGGAGAGCTTAGCGCCATAGACGGCAAGAGAATAAGAGGCTCATATGATAAGTTCGAACAAAAGGCAGCTATACACGTGGTTAGTGCTTGGGCACAACAAAACTCCTTGGTGCTCGGACAGGTTAAAGTAGATGATAAGAGCAACGAAATAACAGCTATCCCAAAAATACTGGAGATGTTAGAAATGAAAGGTGCTATTATAAGTATCGATGCGATGGGTTGCCAAAAAGTAATAGCAGAAGACATTATTGAACGTCAAGCAGACTATATACTTGTATTGAAAGGGAATCAGAGCGCTCTTCATCAGCAAGTAAAAGGGGCATTTGACAGTATAAAAGCCTACTCAGAAACCGAACACATCACTAAAGATCATGGGAGAATAGAGACAAGAAAATGTACTGTGGTAAACGATTTGGGGCTTA
>JBLIOB010000101.1:0-13121 GCA_047639575.1 Parvicellaceae bacterium | reverse complement strand
CAGGGCCATTTGTTTTTTATGACACTGTTTATGCTGGTCAGGTAGTAAATTTCAATGTAGTTGCTTCAGATTTTGAATTATTGCAAGATGGGGTTACCCCACAACAGAACACATTAACAGCAATTGGCAGTCAATTTGGCGCTAACTATACTGACGCAAACTCAGGATGTGGAAACCCTCCCTGTGCAATTATGAGTTCAAGTTTACCCGTTTCCGGGTCTCAAGGAGTAAATGAAAGTTTTTCTTGGCAAACCGATTGTGTTCACGTAACGGATCCATCCTGCTCCAATCGCACCACATATGATTTTCATTTTAAAGTACAAGATGACGTCTGTCCAATTCCTAAATATTCCACCGCTACTGTTAAAATCACTGTTTTGATGCAGCCCGATTTAGATTCTCCTGAATTGCGCTGTGCGGATGTTCAACCAGATGGAAGTGTGAACTTAACTTGGGAACCGATAATAGATTTAACCAGTTCGTTCGTTGAATATCGTATTTATTCAAGCAGCGGAGGTGGTTACGTACTGGAAGGAGTTGAAGCTAATATTGCGATTGGTACATTTTCTCATGCGGCTGCTGATGCACAGAACGGGATTAGAAGCTATGTGGTTCGAACTGTTTCGGGTTGCTCGCCAAGCGAAGCCTTACCTCTTGATACATTGAGTACCATATTATTAGGAGTGTCCAATCCAGGAAATGGTACAGCTATCTTAACATGGAATGATTTGGCTAGTCCGGTTCTCCCTTCAATGGGCTTGTATTATTATATTTTTCAGGAATATCCAATTGGAACATGGACTATGATAGATTCTATTCTTGTATCCGGACCAAATATTTACGTAGACACTATTTCATTTTGTAACGATACGGTAACGTATATGATTCAGGGTAAAGATGATATTCCGTGCTTTAGTAAATCATCTTTTGATGGAGGTATTTTTCAAGATCAAATCCCCCCTGATCCCCCGGTAATTCAAACTGTTTCAGTTGATACAATTACCAATCAGGCGTTAATCACTTGGTCACCTAATAGCCAAGAAGATACATACGGCCATATAATATTTCAGCAGGATGCATTTGGTAATTGGTTTATCGTTGATACGATATATGGGTATTTCAATAATTCCTATTATAATTTACTCTCTAATGCTGGGAGTGGTTCAGAAGTATATGGAGTCGCAGCTTTTGACAGTTGTGTTAGTGGCATACCTGCTTCGCCAAACACATCCCCAATTGGAACGGAACATAACTCCATTTATTTACAGGCTACATTGGATATCTGTGAAAGATCAATTGATTTAAATTGGAACGATTATATTAACTGGAGCGATAACGTTCTTTCATACGAACTCTATGTGTCAGTTAATGGGACTGCACCGTCTTTATTAAGTTCGTTGCCGTCTGGAGTGCTGACTTACTCTCATGAAGGATTGACAACAAACGATAATTATTGTTATATCATTAAAGCTATTAGTATACTCGGTAAGGAAGCTTTATCTAATAAACGATGCCTCACCGTAATTCAACCATCATCGCCTGCTTATTTATATACTCAAGCCGCCTCTGTTGAGGTTCAAAATCAGGTGGAGCTTAGAGTATTAGTAGACCCAAGTGCAAATTTGAATGCATTGGAAGTGGAGCGATCAGATAATCCTGGAGGTCCGTGGGATTTGATTGGGTCATTTGCTCCAATAGGAGGAGCTCCCGAATATTATTATGATAATACCGCTATTACCAGAGATCAGGCCTACTATTATAAGTTAACTGCAATTGATAGTTGCGATAGGCCCATTCTGAGTACGCAAGAATCTAAGACAATACTTTTAACTGTAACCCCCAACCAATCTAGTTTGATAAATCTTGTGCAGTGGTCGGGCTATGAGGGATATGACGGAGCTATCCTTGGTTATAATGTGTACAGAGGAGTGAACAATATATTTAATCCAGCACCAATTGCATTTGTGGGTATAGGGCCAAGGTTTTACAAAGATAATGTAGAGAGTTTTGTAGGTTCCACTTCAAACGGAGAGTTTTGCTATTATGTAGAAGCAGTAGAAAATGTCAACTCTTATGGTATCAATGAACTTGCTAAGTCCAATATAGGCTGCGCTGTTGAGGTACCTTTGATTTTTATACCTAATGCGTTTATGATTGGAGGAGCTAACCCTACTTTTAAACCGATAACAAGTTTTATAGAATTGAGTGAGTACGATTTCAGCATTTATAACCGTTGGAATAAGTTAGTTTTTCAGACGGATGATGTAAATGGCGAATGGGATGGAAATCATTCTGGTGGACGATGCAGAGAAGATGTTTATGTGTACGTTTTAACTTATCGTGATGGAAATGGATCTACAAGAGTTCAAAAAGGACATGTGACGCTTCTACATGGTCAATGAAAAGCGGGTTGTGGAAGGTTTGGTTAATGACTTAAGATGAGTGGTAATAAACGTTAAAATTAACCTTCAAATCCCCTTAAATTTTTACCTTTGCACGAATTTAATTGGCAACTACAATAAATTCTATTCTTACTATGTCTAACTCTAATTCAAAATTCGTAGGTGAAGGTTTAACTTACGATGACGTCCTTTTAGTTCCTGATTATTCAGAAATTCTTCCGAGAGACGTTAGTTTAAAATCCCATTTTTCAAGGAACATTGTTCTTAATACTCCTATTGTATCTGCGGCAATGGATACGGTTACCGAAAGTGCTTTAGCAATTGCTATTGCACAACAAGGCGGTATCGGAGTGATACATAAAAATATGTCCATTGAAGCACAAGCAAAAGAGGTTAGAAAAGTTAAAAGATCAGAAAGTGGAATGATCCTTGATCCTGTAACATTAAGTAGGGATGCAAACGTAAGTGATGCTTTAGCTCTTATGGCTGAGCATAAAATTGGTGGAATACCAGTAGTAGGGGCAGAGGGCCAGTTAGAAGGGATTGTTACGAATCGAGATCTAAGATTTGAAAAGGACTTTTCCAGACCTATTGAAGAAGTAATGACTTCTGAAAATATTATTACAGCGAAAGAGTCATCTAATTTAGTGGAGGCAGAACAAGTTCTTCAAAAGCACAAAATTGAGAAACTACCGGTAGTTGACGATGCTAATGTGTTAATTGGTTTAATCACTTTTAGAGATATAATCAAGCTTAAAGAGCATCCAAACTCTTGTAAGGATGCGTATGGTAGATTACGAGTTGCTGCAGCGGTAGGAGTTACGAATGATACTATTGAAAGAGTTACAGCTTTAGTTAAAGCAAATGTTGATGCAGTTGTTATAGATACTGCCCATGGACATTCAAAAGGAGTTGTTGATACGCTTAAAAAGGTGAAATTACAGTTTCCAGATTTGGATGTGATCGTTGGAAATGTTGCTACTGCAGCGGCAGCAAAGGCATTAGCTGATGCAGGGGCAGACGCTGTTAAAGTAGGAATTGGGCCCGGGTCAATTTGTACTACTAGAGTTATTGCTGGTGTGGGCGTGCCTCAGTTAACTGCAGTGATGGACGTATATGAAGGGTTGAAAGGTACGGGTGTACCGTTGATTGCTGACGGTGGAATCAGGTACACGGGTGATATTGTTAAAGCTTTTGTGGGTGGAGCTAGTACGGTGATGATGGGCTCTATGTTCGCTGGAACTGAAGAATCTCCTGGAGAAACGATAATCTACGAAGGTAGAAAGTTCAAATCGTATCGAGGAATGGGTTCGATCGAGGCGATGCAAAAAGGATCTAAAGACCGATACTTCCAAGATATGGAAGATGATATTAAAAAATTAGTTCCTGAAGGAATATCAGGGCGAGTGCCGTTTAAAGGCAAATTAAGTGAAGTAATGTATCAGTTCATTGGAGGCTTAAGAGCTGGGATGGGGTATTGCGGAGCTAAGGATATTACAGCATTACAGAATGCTAAGTTTATAAAAATTACAAATGCAGGTGTAAAAGAAAGTCACCCGCATGACGTTAGTATTACCCGAGAAGCACCAAATTATAGCATTAAGTAGGCCGTTGGTAATTAAGTTGTTGAAATAAAGAAATGAATTAGCAAAGCGATCTCTAAATCGCCTTGAAAAAATATAAGACATGAATTGTAAAAAGTATATTTTAGGTTTAGCAGTGGTTTTATTTACTACGTTATCAGTTGCTCAAAAGGACCCAGTGGTAATGACCGTTAACGGGGTTGATGTTACCAAATCAGAGTTTGAACATATCTTTAAAAAGAATAATAAAGATGAAGATATCACTAAGGAGGATATTGATGAATATCTAGAGTTGTTTACCAATTTCAAACTTAAAGTGACGGCAGCTGAAGAACTGGGCCTTCAAGATGATGAGAAATTCATAAAAGAGTTGGCCCAATATCGTGAACAATTGGCTCAACCGTACTTGGTAGATCAAAGCATGAATGAAATGCTGATGAAAGAGGCATATGAACACATGCAATATGAAGTAAATGCGAGTCATATTCTTATAAAGGTGGATGCAAATGCAACCCCTGAAGATACTTTGAAAGCATATACTAAATTGATGGAAGCAAGAAAGAAAATCGAATCCGGGGATGATTTTGCAACTATCGCAAAACAATACTCAGAAGATCCTTCCGCAAAGGAAAATTCTGGTTCTTTAGGGTATTTTACTGCATTCAAAATGGTGTACCCATTCGAAAAGGCAGCGTTTGATACCGAAGCTGGAAAACTGTCGAATGTTATTCGAACTCGTTTTGGCTATCACTTTTTAAAAGTTCATGATAAAAGAAAAGCAAGAGGTACGAGATTAGCTGCGCACATCTTAATACGATTAGACGATAATGACGCTCATTCGAAAGAAGACGAATCAGAAAAGAAAGCACAGGAAATTTACACGATGCTAAAAAATGGTAAGGAATTCGGGCAGCTAGCTAAGCAATTTTCCGAAGATCGAAACTCAGCAGCGATTGAGGGGAAGTTGAAATGGTTTGGAGCAGGAGATTTAATTCCTGCGTTTGATGAAGTTTTATTTTCTCTTGAGAATGATGGTGATTATGGAGCCCCGGTTAAAACAAGATTTGGCTGGCACATTATCCAGCGATTAGAAGTTAAAGAGGTTGGTTCTTATGGAGACGTAAAGGGAGAGATTAAATCGAAAATTGCTAAAGATGCGAGAAATGCAAAAACGAAAGCTTCGTTTATCGCTAAGTTGAAAAAAGAATATAAGTTTAAGGAAAATCAAAAAGCCTTAGACGTTTTCAGTGAGCGTTTAGATTCAACCTTTCTTCAAGGTAAATATAAGTATCAAGAAATGACCGGTGATTCTAAATGGTTGTTTTCATATAACAAAACTGAGTTTACAATTGCCGATTTTGGTAAGTACCTTGAAGATGGGCAGCAAAGGTCTAAAGCTGTCGAATTGAAAGAGGCGCTTTCCAATCGATTTAAAGTATGGACTGCGCAATCGATGATCGATTTTGAGAAGTCTCAGTTAGAATCAAAGTACATCAAGTATAAAATGTTAATGAAGGAATACCGAGACGGGATCTTGTTATTCGAATTGACGGATCAAAAAGTTTGGGGAAAAGCGGTTAAGGATACCGCTGGGCTTAAATCATATTATAATGATCATTCTGGAGATTTTGTTTGGAAAGAAAGAGCAGAAGGTGTTTTCTATTTTTGCATTGATGATAAAATTGCAGCGCAAGTTCAAACGATGCTTAAAATGGGAGAAAGTCAAGACACAATTATCAAATTGGTGAATCGTGATTCTCCCTTAAATGTTAATGTGAGATCTCGAACAGAAGAAATCGCGTCTTTAGATTATACAGATCATTTGGTGAAAGGCGTTAATGGTCCTTTCGATTATAACGGACAGCAAGTTGTCGTGTTTGTAAATAATGTAATCGAATCTGGTCCTAAAAAACTGAAAGAAGCAAAAGGAATAATTACTGCTGCTTATCAGGATCACCTTGAAAAAGAATGGATAACTGAGTTAAAAGGTAAGTATCCGGTCAAAGTGAATAAAGACGTGCTTTATACGATTCACTAGTTGAAAGGGATTTCTTATATATTTCTGGTTTTTATTCTATTTGGTTGTGGTGATCTAGATCCGAATGCTGGAAGAACTAAGCTTGCTCAAGTCGGTGAAAAGTTTTTATACCTAGATGAACTAATAGAGGAAGTTCCAATCGGTATGTCAAAAGAAGACAGTGCATCTTTTGTTATTCAATTTGTAGAAAAGTGGACAAAGGAAGAAGCAATTATTCAAAAAGCTAAACAGGAACTGCCAGAAGAGGCTTTAAATGTTGAAAAGCAATTAAAGGATTATGAAAAGTCTTTAATAATATACGCTTACGAAAAGGAACTAATTAAGAAGAAACTGGATACGGTAGTTTCGGGCGAGGAAATTCAAGAATATTATCTGAAAAATCAAGAAAATTTTAAACTTCAGGATTACATAGTAAAAGTATTTTACTTAAAAGTTGGTCTGGACGCACCGAAATTAGACGAAGTTAGGAAATGGTATAAGCTTTCAAAAGAAGAAAACGTTGAGGCCCTTTTAAGTTACGCACCAGTTCATGCGGTTAATTATTATTATAATGAAGAAAATTGGGTTTACTTTGATGATGTATTGAAGGTGATACCTTTAACAGATATTAACAAGCCCTCATTCATACGAAACAAGAGGAAGATTACGTTTCAAGAAGATGATTTTGTTTACTTTTTAAATATAATGGATTATAAACTGAAGGATGCGGTGTCCCCGTTGAGTTTAGAAAGTGAAAAAATAAAAAGCATAATACTGAATATCAGGGCAAATGAGCTCAAAAAGAAAATTAGAGAAGAACTCCACAATGAAGCAAAGCGTAGTCAGAGCATTAAAACATTCTAGTATTGTTATCCTTTTATTGATAATTGGCACTCAATTTAGTTATGCCCAACCTGAAGGTCAGATTATAGACAAAGTAGTCGCAGTGATCGGTGAACAGGCCATAATGCTTTCTGATATAGAAAAGCAAAAGGTCCAACTATTAAGAGAAACCAATGTTTTGCCAAAAGATATTGATTGTCAGATTCTTGAGGAAATGATGTTTCAAGCATTGTTATTGCATCAGGCGGATGTAGATAGTATTGAAATAGGCGAGTCTCAAGTGACTCAGGAATTGGATCGTAGACTGGCTTATTTTATTGGATTGTTTGATGGAGAGGTTAAAAAGCTAGAGGAAGAATACGGAAAATCGTTGGCGGAAATCAAGGAAGATTTCTATGAGCAAATCGAAGATCAATTAAAAAGTCAACAAATGCAATCCGAGATTACGTCCAAAGTTACGTTGACACCACGTGAAATTAAGGAGTTCTTTAATAAGCAAGAAAAAGACAGTTTGCCTTTAATTGATGCGCAAGTTGAGTTTTCCCACTTGGTGAGGTATGCAGTTGTTTCAGAAACGCAAAAAGCTGAAATGAAATCGCGAATGATGAGCTGGCGAGATGATATTAGTGTTGGCACAGTTTCTTTTGCAACTAAAGCACTTTTTGAAAGTGAAGATCCAGGATCATCTGCAAAAGGTGGGGATCTAGGTTGGGTTAGCAGGGGGACATTTGTTCCAGAATTCGAATCTGTAGCGTATAGTTTACCTGTAGGACAAATTTCAGATCCATTTGAAAGTCCTTTTGGAATGCACATGTTGGAAGTTTTAGAAAGAAGAGGAGATCAAATTCATTGCAGACATATTTTGAAAAAATTTAAAGTAGCCTCTAGAGAGTTGATACAAATCCGAAGAAAAACGGATAGTATTTCTAAACTTATCAAAGAAGACAGTTTAACGTTTAGAAAAGCAATTTTAATTTATTCAGAAGACAAAGACACTAAGAATTCTTACGGGGTGGTTTACAATCCGCAATCAGGTGAAACAAAGTGGAATTTCAATGATATAGACCCGTATACATTTGGAGGGATAGAAGACCTTGGTGTTGGAGAGATATCCGTGCCATCTCTTTATGAGGAGCAAAGAACAGGGAAGCAAGCATATCGCTTGCTACAGTTGATTTCAAGGTCCGAGCCGCACAAGGCCAATTTAAAACAAGATTATCAGATCATTCAAAAGATGGCTAAAAGAGAAAAGGAAAAAGAAGTTGTAGATGCTTGGGCTTTAAGAAGAATTAAAGGATCATTTGTCAGAATTGATGAGGATTATAAATCTTGTGAATTCCGTTTTAATTGGTTAGATCAAGCGCAATAGTCCGCTTCGTTTTTACCGTTTATCAAAGACGCTTGAACTTTCGATTGGGTTGAGGTGTATTTTATTACATTAGTAGCAATCAAAAAAAAGAGGAATGAAAGAATTTGGATCTGATGTAGAGGCGGTTGATTATTTCCGAGAGAAATACGCAGAACTAAACAAAGAAATTGCCAAAGTAATTGTTGGGCAAGAGAAAGTAGTGAAGGAAGTGATGATTTCTGTTTTTTCTCGTGGGCATTGTTTGCTAGTGG
The DNA here is from genome assembly GCA_047639575.1 of Parvicellaceae bacterium. GTDB lineage: Bacteria > Bacteroidota > Bacteroidia > Flavobacteriales_D > Parvicellaceae > JBLIOB01. Next base: position 4,656 of record JBLIOB010000101.1, on the reverse strand, counting down.
GAGTGCCAGGCTTGGCTAAAACTCTTTTAGTAAATACAATTGCTGATTCACTAGGACTTTCATTTAATAGGATTCAGTTTACGCCAGATTTAATGCCTTCAGACATTATTGGTTCAGAAATACTGGATGATAAAAGAAACTTTAAGTTTGTAAAAGGTCCTCTATTTGCTAATATGGTATTAGCGGATGAAATTAACCGAACACCTCCTAAAACGCAAGCTGCTCTTTTAGAGGCGATGCAAGAACGCGTGGTGACAGCAGCAGGAACAAGGTTTCCATTAGAAGCGCCATTTTTCGTATTGGCAACTCAAAATCCAATTGAGCAAGAAGGAACTTATCCTTTGCCAGAAGCACAATTGGATAGATTCATGTTTAATGTATGGGTGGATTATCCAACTTTTGAGGAAGAGCTTTCTATTGTAAAGAAAACGACCATGGATCGAGAGGTAACTGTTAATCAAGTTGTTTCTGGTGAAGAGATTATATTCTTTCAGAATTTAATTAGAAAAATTCCAGTTCCTGATAATGTTTATGAGTATGCAGTTCAGTTAGTAAGTAAAACCAGGCCAAATACTCCTGCTGCGCATGAATTAACTAATAAATTCCTTTCGTGGGGCGCTGGACCAAGAGCTTCTCAATATTTAATTATTGGTGCTAAATGTCATGCAATACTAAATGGAAAGTACTCTCCAGATATTGAGGATGTGCAGGCGGTTATGTTACCAATATTGCGTCATAGAATAGTTAGAAACTATATGGCAGAAGCAGAGGGTTATTCTGTTGAACGCATTATTGAAGAATTGTCCGCTTAAATCTAAAGTTTGTCTATCCCATCTGCAAGTCTGTAATCTTTTGATGTTACTTGATATCCTTCGTCATGTGTGCATAAGGTGATCTTTACATTTCTATATCCGTGTAGTAATATATCTGGATGATGATTTTGAATCTCTGCTATTTGTCCTACTTTATTAACAAATTTCAATGCGTCTTGAAATGATTCAAAACTAAAGTTCCGCTCGATAGAGGTACTGAGTTCTTTCCAATTTGATTTCATAGTCTTCCCGCTTATCCTTCTTTACGTAATATTTTCAAATAGGTTATAATCAGCTGGTTAAGAGTTGGTATTAGCTCAGGTATTAATAACTTATTTCGATTAACTACAATATTTAGCCTCCACCAATCATATAACTACATATCTTGGCTTTCAATTACTGGTAGTAATAATTGAAAAAATGGGAAACCGTAAATTCTGATGTTATATTAGATGATGACATTAAAAGAAGGAGATAAAGCACCGCAAATTGATGCGGTGGATGAAAGTGGTGATAAAATCACGCTTGATCAATTTAAAGGCAACAAGGTTGTCCTATTTTTTTACCCGAGGGATAATACACCAACTTGTACGGTAGAAGCTTGTAATTTAAGAGACAACTATCCTGAATTAACAAATAAGGGATATAAGATAATTGGGATTAGTACTGATACAGAAAAGAAGCATCAAAATTTTATAAAGAAGTTTAGTTTACCATATCCATTAATAGCAGATGTTGACAAGAAAGTTGTGAACGACTATGGAGTATGGGGACCAAAGAAATTTATGGGAAGGGAATTCGATGGAATCCATAGAACAACCTTTGTGATAAATGAAGAAGGATTGATTGAAAAGATCATTCAAAAAGTAAAGGCAAAAGAGCATACCCAACAAATTTTGGAATAATAATTTAGGACGTAAATAGATTACGTACTGCTTCCAGATATTTGGGTCAACAATAAAACAAAACACAATGGCAGAAGTAAAAGATGAAAAGTTAAAAGCGCTACAAGCGACATTAGACAGACTAGATAAAACCTTTGGAAAAGGTGCAGTAATGAAATTGGGAGATAGCCCAATTCAAGATATTGAAGTAATTCCCACCGGATCGTTAACACTTGATGTTGCATTGGGTGTTGGTGGTTTTCCAAAAGGAAGAGTAGTAGAAATTTATGGCCCCGAATCCTCAGGGAAAACAACATTGGCAATACACGCAATCGCGGAATGTCAAAAACAAGGTGGAATTGCTGCGTTTATCGATGCGGAACATGCCTTCGATCAATTTTACGCTAAAGCATTAGGTGTAGATACAGACAATTTGTTGATTTCTCAACCAGATAATGGAGAACAAGCATTAGAGATCGCAGATAATTTAATTCGCTCTGGAGCAATCGATTTGATTGTTATTGATTCAGTTGCTGCATTAACTCCTCGGGCAGAAATTGAAGGCGAAATGGGAGACTCTCAAATGGGGCTTCAAGCTAGACTAATGTCAAAGGCCTTGAGGAAATTGACAGGGTCAATTAACAAAACTGGAACGTGTTGTATTTTCATTAATCAACTAAGAGAGAAAATTGGTGTGATGTTCGGTAACCCTGAAACGACTACTGGCGGGAATGCACTGAAATTTTATTCATCTGTAAGAATCGACATTCGTAGATCAAGTGCAATTAAGGACGGTGACCAAATTTTAGGGAATAGAACTAGGGTGAAAGTGGTTAAGAATAAAGTCGCACCACCTTTTAGAAAAGCTGAGTTTGACATTATGTACGGTAAAGGAATTTCTAAAGTAGGAGAGATTGTCGATTTAGGTGTTGAGCACAATATCATTAAGAAAAGTGGTTCTTGGTTTAGCTACGATGAGACTAAACTTGGCCAAGGTAGAGATGCCGTTAAAACTTTAATTCTTGATAATCCTGAATTGTTTGAAGAACTAGAACAGAAAATTGTCGCAGCTATTAAAGAGATATAAGTTTTATTGTTGACCGGGTTGGCTCTGCCAATGCTATTGTGCCTTTTAGTTAAGGTCATGGTGGAGTTGGCCTTTGGTTATCAACTGATGCGGGAGCATTAGTTGAACCAACAACACAACAAGTTCAACCAAAGTCTTTTTATTACTTTTCGAAAACCCTTTTATAAGCTTTGGCTCATAAAAGGGTTTTTTTATGCCTTTAAATAATCAGGTGCGCTCAATGGATTACTTTTCCCTATTTTTGATGGATTCCAAATTGATATGAAACAAACGTCTTTTATTCTAGCCTGCTTACTTGCTCTTGTAGCTTCTTGTACTTCAGAAAGTGAAACTGTTACCGATGAGAATGTCCTTACAATTGTTGATCAGGTTAATTTAACTCCAGCACAAGAGCTAGAATCCTTAAATAAAGTGATTAGAGAAAATGCTCAAAGTCCCAATGGATACCACAGAAGACATTTATTTTATATTGAGCAAGGAGAATATCAATTAGCCAGAGAAGACCTTAATATTTGTATAAATATGAGTCCTGAGACTGCGGTTTATTATTTTGAAAAAGCGAAACTATGCTATAACCTTGGCGAAATAGACAATAGTGAAGTTCATGCAGAAAAGACCCTGGAATTAGATAGCACGTATAAAGACGCGCATGTATTGTTAGGTAGAATTTATTTAGCGATCCCAAATTTCGGAATGGCGCTGGACGAATTCAACGCAGCTCTTCGTTTGGATAAAAACTTTGCAGAACCCTACTTTTACAAGGGGATGACGTACGCAATAGCAGGAGATACAACTAAAGCAGTTTCTTCTTTTGTAACTGCTACCGAACAATATTCTGAGTATTATGAAGCCTACATCGAATTAGGGTTAATCTATGCACAGCATAGTGGAGAAGATAGAAAGCTTGCTGATCAATATTTTGATAATGCATTGGAAATTAAACCGAATAGCATTGAGGCTCTCTTAGCCAAAGGAATCTCTTCTCAAGATAATGGTGATTATGTAATGGCAGATTCTTGCTATAAATTAGTGTTGAATGTTGATCCTATGTTCGAAGTAGCATATTACAACATGGGCTATGTACATCTGTTGTCTTATAGAGATGATGCGCCAAAAGAATACAATGACAGCATCATCATTCTCGCTTTAGAAGATTTTTCAAGTGCGATAGAGATTAATGATCTGTATGTAACTGCATATTATAATAGGGGATTATGCTATTCGCTAATTGACGATGTCAATTCGGCTAAGGTTGATTACGCAACCGCAGTGAAACTGGAACCTTCCTTTGCAATGGCTCAAGAAGCTCTTAATTCTTTGAAGTAGCTGTTGAAATGGCCGGAACAAGGTTCACTCTAAATCCAATATTAAATAGAAAAGCAAAATTCGTCAGCGATTGCCCAGTTGCCAAGTTGGAACTGGATGGGCTAAAGTCTGGTTGACCAACAATCTCAAACATAAATTGAGAGTGATCTTCATTTGATCCTCCTACATAACCGAGAGCTAGTGTTGCTCCTAAGTTGTATTTTTCAAAATCTTCCTTTTTCCTTTTGTCTGAACTAAATTGTGCTCCTGACCTAAATCCGGTAAAAACATCCAATCTCGGACCAATTTTAGCGTAAAACCTCTCACCATAATCGAACGAAATTGTGGGGGCTATCACGAAGTAGTTTTGACTAACGGAATACGTTTCACTTCCTTCTGCTACAATTTGACCAAGCTGATTGTAGGCATAAACAGGGCTTGTGGTCTAACCCCCTATAAATCGGACAAAATACATTTGTTTAATAATAATACGAAAAATTCGTCATAAATTTGTGTCAGCAAGATACGACTGACGGTTCTTTTTGTACTGAAAGTTGATTTAGAGACA
>JBLIOB010000100.1:0-13147 GCA_047639575.1 Parvicellaceae bacterium | reverse complement strand
TGTTATGGGGAGGAACCTACAAACATGAACGGATCAACGATAAGTTAAGTGAATGGAACATGTTAGATTCTTCAGGTTTTTCTATTCCGACAGTTACAGACTCTGTCGGTTTTCAAGATCCTAGCGCACAAGAGTATCAGTTGCTTGAATTATTCGAAGTGATCAAAGCCAAGAATCAAATTTCAAGTAACCGAGTTCAAGGGTACTTGCAAGGAAACTTCAATCTTCATCGAAGTAAGGACATTACTTTTTCAGGCCCCTATGAAGTGGGAGACTCGACCTACAAGAAAGATACTTCATTCACCAGTAATGCCTATTTCAAAATTAACGCTGGTGTAAGAACACATTATTGGGATTACAACGGTCAAAATGTGATAAGTCCGAGGCTGGTACTGGAGTACAAACCCCGTTTGTATTTTTGGGAAGACGAAAAACTATACAGAAGATCTTCTTCTATTCGATTGTCTGTCGGACAGTATGCTCAACCAGCATTTTACCGTGAATACCGGGACTTTAACGGTGATTTAAATCCTGAAATCCGCGCGCAGAAATCGGTTCACTTTGTTCTTGGAGCAGATTACATATTTAATATGTGGAACAGAAAGTTTAAATACACTGTAGAAGGTTATTACAAGCACCTCACAGATATTGTTCCTTATGAAATAGACAATGTTAAACTCAGATATTTTGCAGAGAACAATGCTGTTGGATATGCGTATGGCTTAGATATGAAAATTAATGGTGAATTCATTAAGGGTATAGAGTCATGGGTCACTTTTGGTTATTTGAAAACAGAAGAAGACATCCAAGGAGATTATTACTATAATTATTACAATAGTGATGGTGAGGAAATTCTAGTTGGTTTTACCGCAAACAGTACCGTTGCAGATAGCCAATTGGTGGAACCAGGATATATTCCTAGGCCGACAGATCAGCGTGTTTCTGTAGGGCTTTACTTCCAAGATCACATGCCTAAAGATTTGATTCGTGGTGGGAAATTTAAATGGGAAACGCTGAGTGTTAATTTGAACATTGTATTTGGAACTGCTTTACCGTACGGGCCTCCAAACCACGAAAGATGGAGAGATGTGCTTAGAACACCTCCATATAGAAGAGTGGATATTGGTTTTGCAAAAGACATTCTATCACAAGATCAGAAGGACCGGAAGAAAGACGGATCATTCATTAAGAAAATCGCAAAAATGAAATTGAGCGTGGAAGTGTTCAATCTATTGGACATCAATAATGTTGTCTCCTACAACTGGATTAAGGACGTTTCTGGACGATCTTATGCGGTGCCTAGCTATCTTACATCAAGAAGATTAAACGTGAGACTAACTACCACTTTTTAATGCAAGATTTCTGACTTATAGTTAATTTGTCTGTTGATTACGTAACTACTTAATCATTTGATACGTACATCATACCAGCCTAAATAATTTTTTATGAAAAGAGCTGCCTTTTTAATCACCGTAATATTTACTTCAGCTTTAGTCTTTTCCCAATCTAAAGACACACTCGTGCTTAAGAAATATACGGATGGAAAACCACAAGTTGTTGTGTTTTTCAAAATCGAAGATGGATTGCATAAGAAGGTGAAAGAAAACGTCTACTACTCCAATGGTAATCTGAACTATTCTGGAGAAGTCTTAGACGGTGTTGAGCACGGAAAATGGGAACATTACTATGAAGATGGAACCAAATTATCTGAAGGAAACTACCTGTTTGGACGTGAAAACGGAAGCTTTAAAACTTATTACCCAGACGGGAGATTAGCTGAAAGTTCTACTTATAATATGGGAATTAGAAAGAAACATAAAACGTTTCGGAAAAGGGTTGATTCTTCAGAGTAAGTCTCGCAGTGGTTGCTCATAAATATTATGGTCACCTTCAAACTCAATGTATTTAAAGTTCACCCCTTTATCAGAAATCATATTTCGATGCGCATTAATTTGCTCTTTAGTAAATAGCTGATCCTGTTTACCTATAAGGAATTTGACATCAAGCTTATTGAAGAACTCTACATTTTCAAAGTAATTTACATCTTCGGGAAAAGCGCCCGCCCACATAATTAAACTGTCGATTTTTGACTTTCCACGAACCGCCCATCGACACGCGGTTGCTGTTCCTTGAGAAAAACCTAGCAACCTTACTTTAATCTTTTGATCTCCAATAACTTGGTCGTAAACGGAATCTAAATAACTCACATAATTATCGATGTCATCTAACCGGTCTTCCTTGGTCATCCAGGAAGCTACTACATTACCAGAAAACCCTTTCCAATAAAACCTGCTCAATCCTTCGGGAGCAACAATCAACCTTCTACCGTCATCTATTGCTTCAAATTTCTTCAAAAATCGACTGGCTAATTGCCCATATCCATGCAGCACGAACCACACTTCTTCGGTTTCTTCATTTAATTCTCCAAGCGTGAAAAATCTGGCCTTAGTCGATATTTGAATATCATGCTTCTTCACTTCCAAAATCAGTTATTGATTTTAACAATTGATGTATTTCCTTTTTCTCCTGCTCTACCCTTTCATTATTCCAGTTCAGAAATTCTGCAAACAATGGTAAAACTAAATCTAGCGTTTGAGAAATTCGCTCTGGATAAAAATATAAATACCCGGTTCTTCTAACATAAAAATCAGCAAGTGTATTCACTTGCTCATTCCGCAGACAGAACCATGCAACTGCTTGAATTAAGCGATTAGATTCAAACTTTCTTGATTTATCAATAATGATATCACACTGCTTGCCAAATGTTCTAACTAAGTTATCCGTTTCGTCTCCATCCAATCCATATCCATTCATACGGGCTCTTAATGACCTGATGTACTGATCTAGTTTATCTAGTTGCTCGAAGTCTCCTCCAACGATTGCAATCGATTCTGTTCGACATTCTTGTTGGATATTTAAATTCTGACAAACCAAGTCGACCACGTTTTTAGCCATTAATCGATACCCCGTTAACTTTCCACCAGCAATACTGATGAGGCCTGAATCAGAAACGAAAATCTCATCTTTTCTAGATAACTCAGATGGTGATTTTCCATCTTCATGAATCAATGGACGAAGCCCACTCCAAGAGGATGAAATATCAGCTTGTTGTAGATTCACATTAGGAAACATTCGATTACACGCATCTAATAAATACTTAACATCAGCTTGCGTAACTCCAGGTTCTGACAAACTCTTTTCTTCACCATTGCTAATGTAATTTGTATCAGTCGTACCGATATAAGTTGAGTGAAATCGGGGAATAGCAAATATCATTCGCCCATCTCCTACATCGAAATAAACTGAATTTTCAACCGGTAGTTTTCTCTTCGGGACTACCAAGTGCACTCCTTTAGTATGATGTAGCCTTTTCCCTGAGAAACTTCCTTCTTTCTCTCTAATCCTATCAACCCAAGGTCCAGCTGCGTTAACTACCAGTTTCGTATTAACGAGAAACGACTCTCCTGTAAAAATATCTTTACAGGTAATTTGATCATTCTCAATATCTAATTCCTCACAAGAAGCATAATTAAGGCAAAGTGCTCCTTTAGAAGCAGCGGTTTTCATAACCTCCAAAGTTAATCGAGCATCATCTGTTCTGTACTCAGAATAATATCCAGAGCCTTTGAGTCCTTCTTTATTAATTAAAGGTTCTTTAGCTTTGGTCTCATTACTATTGAGCATGATCCGCTTTTCAGAAGAATTAACTTTAGCTAGCCTGTCGTAGAGCCACAATCCAAATTTCAATCCGAACTTACCAAAGCTACCCTTTTCTGTAATCGGCAATAGCATTTTCTCTGGAACAACAAGATGCGGAGCGTTTCTGTACACGATAGCCCTCTCTTTACCAACTGTTTTCACCAGCTTAAACTCGAAGTTTTTTAAATATCGTAATCCGCCATGAATGAGCTTAGTTGATCTACTACTTGTACCAGAAGCGAAATCATTTTTCTCCACGAGCGCAACAGATAGACCTCTAGAAGCCGCGTCTAAAGCAATTCCAGCGCCTGTGATACCTCCACCAATTACGACCAGATCAAATTTTCTCGATTCAAGTTCTGTCACTAATAAAGACCTTCGGTCTCCTGAAAATATATACTTTGAAGAATCCATTAATCAACCCAATTCATAGTTCTGTTAACTGCTTTCAACCATCCAGCATATAATCTTTCGATTTGTTCGTTGCTCATTTCTGGTTTAAATATTTTTTCAGAGTTTCTATTATCTTCTAATTCGCTTAAGGTCCAAAACCCCGATTCAATTCCTGCTAAATAAGCTGCGCCTAGTGCTGTAGACTCAATAACCCTTGGGCGATCAATGTCCACATTTAATATATCCGCTTGAAATTGCATCAAGTAATCATTAGCACTTGCTCCACCATCTACCGCCAAAGTTAATAGTTCATTCCCAGCATCCTTCTCCATTGCGGTAATTACATCTTTCGTTTGATAAGCTAAAGATTCTAATGTCGCTTTGGCAATATGATCTTTACTTGTATCTCTAGTCAAACCGAATATCGCTCCTCGAGCATTCATATCCCAATATGGAGCTCCTAATCCTGCAAATGCTGGAACAAAATAGACTTCTTCAGATCCTTTTGCTTTAGTTGCCATAGATTCTGTTTCGCTTGCAGCACTAAATAGCGATAATCCATCTCTCAACCATTGAATTGCTGCGCCAGCAACAAACACGCTTCCTTCCAACGCGTACGTGATTTTTCCGTCTAAACCCCAGGCAATCGTAGTAATCAATCCAGAATTAGATTCAACAGCTTCTGAGCCCGTATTCATCAGCATGAAACAACCTGTTCCATAAGTGTTTTTGGCCTTCCCTTTTTCAAAACAACCTTGTCCGAAAAGCGCAGCTTGCTGATCACCAGCCACCCCGTGAATTGGAATATCAATTCCCTTATACGAAAAGCTTCCAAAGTTTCCTGAGGAATTTTGGACTTTCGGCAACATCGATTTAGGAATATTAAAAAGGGATAATAGCTCCTTATCCCATTCCAATTCTTTAATATTGAATATTAACGTTCTCGATGCATTTGAGTAATCAGTTAAGTGAGATTCTTTCTGGGTAAAATTCCAAATTAACCAAGAATCTACTGTTCCAAAGAGTAGTTTTTCTTCTTTGGCTAACTCTCTTGCTCCAGAAACATTATCTAAGATCCAGCTAATTTTTGTAGCGGAAAAATAAGGATCCAGTACCAATCCAGTTTTAGAACGAACTAGATCTTGTTTCTCTTGCTTTTTCAACTGATTACATAAGTCTACAGTTCTGTTATCCTGCCAAACAATTGCATTATAAATTGGTATGCCCGTTTCTTTATTCCAAACTACAGCAGTTTCACGCTGGTTTGTCAAACCGATTGACGCAATGTCATTCACATCGATTTTATCTAGAATCTCGTGAATTACTTCTACTTGAGAACTTAAGATTTCCATAGGATCATGCTCGACCCATCCTGGATTTGGAAAAATTTGAGTGAATTCTTTCTGAGCTAACGCTACAATGTCTCCGTTTTTATCAAATAATATTGCCCTAGAACTTGTAGTACCTTGATCTATTGCTAAAATGTATTTGCTTCCTTGCATAGAAGTACGAAAGTAGTGTTAAACTATTTACTTAATAATAGTTTAGTCCTTAGATTTTATAAACGTATTGAATCGCTGTGGTTCTGGGACGTTCAATTTTCATCGGTCGTAAGGAATATTCTTTGTTCAAGACGTTATTCACGACTACACTTAATTTCATCTTATCGTTAATGTTAACGCCAAACCGAGCATCAAAAATTACCACTCCAAACTTATGCGCTTTCCAATAATCTGTATAAGTGACCGTCTGAAAACCTGGAAATGAGGTCAACAACTCCAACGCTCTAAAAGCAGTGTCAATATTGGAGATGTGGCTGTAATACCGAACTCCAAAACCAACATTAATTTTCTTAACACGGAGATCTGCATTTAACTTTGCAGTATGCTTAAACCTATATTTCAGTAAATGATTAGATGTATCCATTGAAGTTGTAACATAACTTAGAAAATCAATGCTTCCTGCGTTGGTGTCGATGGCATAAACTTGATGTGGGTTAAGAGCAACTGGAATAACATAAGTATACCCTCCCAAAAACGTTAATTCCACATCATCTTTCAATTCCATTTTACCCATTAAAGAAATATCGAGACCACGAACCCTAGTATTTCCAGTGTTTAAAAACTTAAACCCAAAAAGCGGCCATGTTCCAGTAGTTGCATCTCCCCATGAGCCAAATAGGTATTCGATCGTGTTTTGATATTCCTGATGGAATCCGGCAATGTCCAAATACCCCATCAATTTACCGAATTTGAAGCCCTGTTTAATTCCGAATTCAGAATTAGCAGATGTTTCTGGCTGCAGATTCGCATTTGGAAATACTCCAAAGGATCCAACATTTGTAGAAATGAATCGCTCAGTAATGGTTGGGAATCTAAAACCTTGTCCGTAGCTATAACGAAAATTAGTCCCTTCTGTAATTTTCAAATTAACTCCGGTTCTAAAGACTGGCTTAACTACACTTTCAACTTGGTTCATTTTAAAGTATTCCATTCTAAAACCAGCTGATATGTTCAATGCCTTTCCAACTTTTTTATCAATTTGTGAATAACCGGCTAAATTCACGATTCGGTTTTCAGGCAAACCACTTCCTGTATAAATTTCAGATTTTGATTTTGACAATGTTGCAACTGCACCTCCAGTAAAGGTTAATGCCTCAATTTTGGGAAATTTTCGTTGTAGTTGATATTCACTATACCACAAAGTACTTGAGTTAGATTGATTATTAGTAATTACGTTATCTGTATAGAAAACTCTAGTCTTAAGGCTATGCTTAATGCCGTTTGGAGCAAAGTAATTTATAAAAGGATCTATATTAAATATTAACTGATCTTGAAGTGCAATAGCACCTGGATACGCTCGAAACTTTTCCGTTGAATCGTTTAACCACGCAAGGACAAAATTGGTCTTTGCAGCCATAAAATTTCCGTTCAACCCCATGTTTAAACCTTCTATTTTCTTAGAGCGATATCTTAAATTAAAATTAAATCTAGCCCGAGTCTTCCACATTTGGTTATTTGTGTAGTTAGTGATAGAGTCAACTACATCATCATCAACCTTTGGTGGTCCAATATACCCGTGGTCTCTGAATATGTTTCCACCGATAACAACATCAAGGTTATTTTTAACAATCCGTGAATGCACGAAACTCACACCTGAATAATATGGTAAATCATCATACCACTTATTTGAAATTTCTGGGGCGCTGTATAGACCTGTATTGAACGTTACTTTAGTTTGCGGTTTCAGCCTAGGGAATTTCGTTCTTATATTAATCACACCGCTTAATGCAGAAGATCCGTACAACACAGATGATGCCCCTTTAATCACTTCTATTTGCTCTATGTTTTCAACAGGAATAAAACCCCATTCTGGTCTGCCAGCATCACCAGTTAAAAGAGGCATTCCATCCACCACAATCTGCACTCTGGATCCAACTCCAAAAGTAAATCCGCTTCCTCCTCTAATTTGCGGCTCATTATCTAAAATAGTAAGTCCGGGTGTTTGCTCCAATACTGTTTCAATTGAATTCGTGTTTCGATTCTCTAGTAATTCGGGTTTTAAAATCTCCATTGAAACTGTTAAATCTTCAATGCTTTGTTCAAATTTACCTGCGGACACCACTACTTCTTGTAAATACTCTCTTTCTTCTTTTAGAATGAAGTCCACAGAATGAACTTTGTTTTCCTCAACCAAGATCTCCAACGTATCTGACTCCAAAAGCGTATAGCTTGCCACAATTAAGTGCTTACCCACGTTCAATTCAATTAAGAATGTGCCATCATCTTCAGTAAGTATAAGCTTTGTCTCAGAAGAAATTGCTTCAATTATTGCTCCAGGAAGAGGAGATTCGAATTCATCAATAACGGTACCCTTAACTATTCCAGTTTGAGCCATGGAAAATACAGCCACAAGAAAAAAGGCAAGAGTTAAAATTGCCTTTTTAGTTTTATTTAAATTTTTTCTCAATTTTAACGGACTGCTAACTTTTTGGTGATCCACATTTCATTTACTTTCAACCTCAACACATACACCCCTGTTGACAAAATAGCATTTGCAGATTGATTTGTTGGATTTGAAAAAGTACCAATCAATTTCCCATTAAGATCGATAATTTCAACCATATCAACTTTCAAATCTGAATGCCATGAGACATTGTTCGATGTTGAATTGTAGAATACAGAAACGTCTAGGTCAATTTCAGTAATTGAGACTGGATTGAATATTAACTCAATATCATCAACCCATAATTCGCTTCCTGGCACCGCGTTAAACCCATCAGAAGCAGAAAGCAATGAAGCTGCCTGTGTTGGTATTGCACCTGAAGAATAAACTACAGGAACTGAAAACCTTGTCCAAGTTGTAACCGCAAATGTTGGTCCTTCAAATCGTGCCCAGCCAATTGTATCATTTGCCGCATCTTTTAGCACCACTTCTATTGTTGGTAAATCTCCTGCTTGCGGATTCGACTTATACCAGCCAGCTAAACTATCAGGTCTTAATGTGTACGCTACTCCACCTTCAACATCGTAAGTTGAAGTATTTATCGTTCCGGTTGTTGCTATACCATTCACCACGGGAAAAGTAGGAAAAGGTGGAGAAACCGAAACCAAGTAAATACTGAAGGCTCCAGTAAAGAAATCAGTAGATTGGTAACAGGTAGGACCTAACGTACCTGCAGTAAACGCATCTAAGCTTGAATTGACTGTATTCCAACTAGTTGCCAAATCATCATGAGGACTTGAATCCGTTAAAATATCCCAATTTTCAAAACTTGGGTTTGGAAGCTGTTGCGCGTTTAGAATTTGGCATAAAACCAATATAGTTGTTAAAATTCCTGTCCTTTTCATAATCTGTAACATTAATGTAGCCAAAAGTACGCATTTCTATTGATGTACACTTACCTTTGAAACGGCTTAATTATTAAGGCAACCAATAGTATTTAAATGCGTCTCTAGTTTAACTAATGAACACTTAGATTTAGATAACTATTTGATTTGAAAGAATTTAAAATGGTTGCCTAAAGTAATTTAGCCACGAGATTAACTACACACACTTACAATGAAAAAACTGGCAATCTTAGCACTCGCCATTATTGGAATTAGCATTAGTACTTATGCGTCTCATGTTCCAGGAGGTAATGTCACTTACGAATGTGTTGGACCAAACCAATATCTCATTACATTAAATTTGTATGAAGATTGTGGAACTGCCTTCACTGGTAACACGAATCAAAGCATCACTATCACTAATGATTGTGGTATAGCAGGATTAACAACTGTTTCTCTAGTTAACACGATATATCAATTAGAAGTTTCACAACTATGTGATCTTCAAATTGGAAATTCAGAATGTAATGGTGGACCTTTACCAGGTATTTACCATCATCAATGGCAGGCGATCGTAACTTTACCTGCTGATTGTGACTCTTGGACCTTCGGTTATGGATCTTGTTGTAGAAATGGAGCAACCAATGTTCCTAGCACTTCTGAAAGCTACTATTGGGAGTCCGTTCTGAATAGTGTGACTGCACCGTGTAACACTTCACCTGTGGTTACAGCTCCTCCTATCCCTTATGTTTGTGCCGGATCTTTAGTATCTTATAATCTTGGTGCTTATGAGCCTGATGGAAACACTTTAGTTTACTCTTTCATCCCTGCAATGACTAATGCAGCTGGAGGTGCAGTAGTATATGCTGGTGGTTATTCAGGAACAGTTCCAATTACCGGAGCCGTAAACATTACAATAGATCCGAATACTGGTCAGATAATTTTTAATACGGCAACCATAGGAAATTATGTTGTTGCAATTCTAATCGAGGAATTTGATGCCGCTGGAAATCTGGTAGGAAGTATTGTACACGATATTCAGTTTGAAGTTATTGCTTGTCCTGGGAATAATAATCCGAGTCCTCCGCCTACGGGTTTAACGAATTTTGCAGGAACTGGTACTCAAACAGGACCTAACCAGGTTCAAGTTTGTGAGGGTGACAATTTTTGTTTTGACATTGAGTTTACTGATCCGGATGGAGATTCTCTTTACTTAACTTCTAATATTGATTCAGTATTAACTGGAGCAACTTTTACGGTTTCATGGAATGCGACAGGCGACATAGCAACTGCTAACGTATGCTGGACGGCCCTGCCAGGCTCTCCTTCATTTACTTCATTTACAGTAATGGCAGAAGATAATGCTTGCCCGATTAAAGGATTTTTTACTTATCCGATTGAAATTACTATCGTTAGTAGCACTTGGGCTGGATTTGATGAAACGATTTGTTTAGGCCAAGGTGTGCAGCTCAACGGTAACGGTGGATCTAATTTTAACTGGAGTGTTATTTCTGGTGACCCAATGGTAATTCCAACTAACTTCACTTGTAATCCTTGCCAAAGTCCAATTGCAAATCCGGCAATCACTACTGTTTATGAAGTGATTAGTAATTTATCTGGTGGATGTTTAAATACAGATACAGTAACGGTAAATGTTGTTCCTGACTTTACTTACACATTAAATCAGTCAGCTGCAGCAACTTGTTTATTCGATCCTGTGCAAATTGATTTAATAGTGACTCCAGCTGGAGCCTTCACATACAATTGGACTCCGGCAACATTTTTGGATGATCCAACTATCGCCAGTCCACTAGCGAGCATTAGCTCACCTGGAACGTACACTTACTTCGTTGATATAACTAGCCCTAACGGATGTGTTAAATCTGATTCCGTTACTATTAACATTGCAAATTCTGTTGCACCCGTATTCATTTTAAGTGCCACTAACGATTCTGTTTGTAATGCTTCTACCCAATTAATAGCAACTTTAGATTCTACATTGGTTTCCGCAGGAGTATCTGATGATTTCGAAAGTGGAACTATGGATCCTAACGTATGGTGCGACATCAATGATGGTGCGCTTGGTCTTGGATGTGGTGTGTTTGGAGGAGCTAGTGCTTTCCATTTTGACGGACCAGACGCAGACAGATGGTTAGAAACTTGTGACATTAATGCTTCGCCTTGTACAACAATCGATTTCTGCTTATTCCTTGGTAATAGTTCTTCAGGTGGCGCTCCTTGCGAAAATGTAGATGCGGGCGATGACATTTACCTTGAATATTCTATAAATGCAGGTGGAGCTTGGACAACTATTCAAATGTTCCCTCATTCTGATTGGGATGTAGGAGGCGCTTATGACAATATTTGGGGATGTTTCAGTATTCCTATTCCGGCTTTAGCATTAACAGGTGCTACAAGGTTCAGATGGTCTCAAACTCCTTCTGCTTGTACAGGTTGTGATAACTGGTCTTTAGATAACATCAACATTACTTGTGCATTTAACAGTACATTCGATTTCACATGGACTGGACAAGCTGTAGGTAACCCTACTGACCAAAATCCAATTGTTACTCCAATTTCATCTGATTTTTATTCCGTAACTGTAACAGATTCTGCTTCTGGCTGTACGTTTACTGATTCTGTACTAATTACCGTAACATGTCCGCCTTGTTCTCCTCCAATCCCAATACTTCAAGATGTTACTTGTGCTGGTGCTTGCGATGGATACATTATCGCCAATGCAATTGGCCCAGATGGTCCACCTTGGACATTTACTTGGACTGACGTAGCTACATCTACAGTTCTAGGAACATTAACAACGACTGCTTCAATCGATACACTTCCTAACCTGTGTGCAGGAGTATATATGATATCGGTAACCGATACTGTAGGATGTACTCGAGATACAATAGTAACTTTAATTGAACCTGCATCCATGACACTTGCAACTTCATCAGATACCACTATATGTGTTGGGGGAACTGCAACAATTTCAGCTATTGCTTCTGGCGGAAATGGTTTACCTTATACTTATACATGGACGGGAATACCTGGAAATGGACCTCATATTATTAACCCACTTGTTGACTCTTGCTTTGTAGTTAATGCAACTGATGCATTAGGATGCACTTCACCAGCTGATTCAGTTTGTATAATAATTAATCCACCGCTGTCAGTGGTTGCTTCACCAAATGACACAATTTGTTCTGGAGATAATGCAATTTTAACAGCACTAGGTGCTGGAGGTATTTTAACTCCTTATACCTACACTTGGACAGATTTAGCAGGAAACCCAATGGGAACTGGATCCCCTATTACTGTGACTCCAGGAATTAGTGGAATTCAATATATTGTTACGATAACGGATGGTTGTGAAACACCGCCCGCATCTGATACATTGACTATCTTCTTCTACCCTAACCCTGTTCCTTCATTTACAAGTGATATTGTTGATGGATGCTATCCTATTGATGTAATGTTTACTAACTCCACTCCAGCCGGAATGAGTGCAAACTGTTTTTGGGACTTTGGAAATGGCGATACTGACAACACATGTAATCCTGGGCTTGTGACTTATAATACTCCAGGTGCATTTGACGTGACCTTAACAGTTACTTCTCCTGATGGATGTGTAGTTGATACAACAGAGACCGCATTTATTAACGTGTATGACTATCCTACGGCTCAGTTTATATTTGGACCACAGCCCGCAGATGTGCTTGATCCAGAAATTACTTTCACAGATCAATCTACTGTAGATGTTGTTTCTTACAACTGGGAATTTGGTTCTAATGGAAATTTAGGTTCGGCAATTACAAGCAATCCAGTTGTAATGTTCCCGAACACAGTTCCAGGAACTTACCCAGTAGATTTAACTGTAATAAACGGTAATGGATGTGTTGATTCAATTACATACACAGTTATCATTGATGGAGTTTTTGCATGCTACGCTCCAAATTCATTTACACCAGACGGAGACGGAATAAACGATTTATTCTCAATTGTAGGTGAGTCGTTAGATGATGAAAATTTTGAGTTCTTCATCTTTGACAGATGGGGTACTAGAATGTATTCAGCAGATACGTACACAGCCCCTTGGGATGGAACAGTTGGAACGAGTGGAGCTTTGGCTCCGTCAGATGTATATGTATGGAGAGTCTTAACTCGAAATTCAATTACGGGTGAAAGGGTGGAATATAAGGGTCACGTTACCTTATTGAGATAAA
>JBLIOB010000099.1:0-13168 GCA_047639575.1 Parvicellaceae bacterium | reverse complement strand
TTCACTTACCGCAACTGAACATGTTTTAGTTGAGGTTTCAATTAAGAGAATTTTGGACATTAAATCTTGGTGATTTTCACTTCGACCCGTCTGTTCAATCTTGCCTCCGTCTCGTTCTTGGGGTGGGCATAAATTAATTTTTCGTTTCCGTACCCTTCGTACGCCATTCTATTTTTATCAATTCCTTGCTCTACTAAGTATTCATAAATTGCCTTCGCCCTGCGCTCTGAGAGCTCGCGGTAACGCTTTTTCTTTTTAGCCAACCCGTTTACGTGACCCATGATTTCCACATCAATTTGTGGGTTTGTCTTTAAGAAGTTTCTTATCCTTTTTAAATCCAAATTAGAGGATTTCATAATGGTATGTTGATCCGGAACAAAAAGGATATTATGAAACTCAAGTTTACTTCCAATTCGAAGTTTTTTTAATTGAACGATTAACGTGTCATTTTTGACCTCTTTCGCAAAGTATTTTTCTGTTGTTTGAAGATAGTCTCGTTTATTCACATCGATAGTGTAATTCGTGAATTGACGCATTTGACTAATTACAAAATATCCATTTTGTTCGTAAACTGAATCTTGATCTAGCAATCCCTTGATATTAATATTTGCGGAAAACAGATGTGCATTTGATTCATCGTTTACACGGATATAAAGTTTTGGCAAATCGTCTTTAACTTCAACAATTAAGTCTTCTATAGGCACTTCAATTGGCGCTACAAACCTCTCGAATTCAAATTCTGTTGTGAATCCTCCTTGTGCCCCGTAAGGTGCATCTATTAAGAGTATATACTCTTCTCCTTTTTTAACAGCAATCGAATTCGAGAATGTTGGATTAGGACCCGCCTTGGCATAATCTTGCCCTGCTCCTTTTTTCAACCCAGTTACACTGCCATCATCAGGATTTCTCCGAGCTAAGTTTGACCTAACGGGGCGAAGACCTTTTGCAATTGAGTCGCAGTAAGTAGAACCATTTACTTTCCAAAGAACAAAATCAAAATCATCTGTTGAAATGGAAGGACTTAATTGAAACTCAAAATCGGTGTCCATTTCAAACTTAAATTTCACCCAAAGTGCATTATGCTCCTTAGTGGGCACATACTTATTCTTAATACTATTCCCTTTGATTTCAAGCTTCTTACCATAGCCCTTAGGCATGTTCATTGGTTCAAAAAATGCATCTTCTGTATACATTGCATTTTCACAATCACAATGTTTTGAATCAACAGTTTGGAACTCTTGGGCATAGGAATATCCCGTGATTACGAATGCTAATATAAACCCGACTAATTTGTTCCCCACCCTACTTGCTTGATACGCTTACAAGGTAATTATTAGACTTGAATATTCAATAAAAATACCTAATCATTTCTCAATTAATCATTCAGATTACTGGAAAGCCAACGTTTCATTTCATCCGAAGACATGCTCTTTCTAGCAGCAAGAATATCGGCTTGATCTTCTAACACTTTCCCTAATCCAAAGTATTTCGAATTTGGATGCGAAAAGTACCATCCACTAACTGAAGCGGCAGGATACATAGCCATTGATTCTGTTAAGATAACCCCTGTATTCTCTTCCGCATTTAACAAACTAAAAAGAGTTGGTTTCTCTGTATGATCTGGACAAGCAGGATATCCTGGAGCAGGCCTGATGCCTTGATATTTTTCAGTAATCAATGATTCGTTGGTTAGTGTTTCTGATTCAGCATATCCCCATATTTTCAATCTAACTTCCTGATGCATCTTTTCCGCAAAAGCTTCTGCAAACCTGTCTGCTAAAGCCTTTAACAATATTGAGTTGTAATCATCGTGATCATCTTCGAAAATTTTAATTTGATCTTCAATACCGCCTCCAGCAGTAACTACAAAACCACCAATATAATCTTGAATACCCGTTTCTTTTGGCGCAATAAAATCAGCCAACGAAATATTAGGTTGACCAGCGGCTTTTTTTAATTGCTGTCTTAAGTGGAAGGTTTTAGTTTGAACTTCCGATCTCGATTCATCCGTGTAGATCTCAATCTCATCGTCATTCACCACATTTGCGGGCCAAATTCCAACCACCCCATTGGCTGTAATCCATTTCGCTTTTATAATTTGGTCAAGCATGTTTTGAGCATCCTCAAACAAATTAGATGCTTCTTCGCCAACAACATTATCAGTTAAAATATCCGGGTATTTACCATGCAATTCCCAAGTTCTAAAAAACGGACTCCAGTCTATATATGGTCTCAATTCATCTAAGTCAAAATTATCGAAAACAGTTATTCCCGCCTTATTCGGTTGGTAAACATCCTTTGCATTCCATTCAATTTTCAACTTATTATTTCTGGCCTGTTCGTATGACACATAGACCTTTTTAGATTTCTTATTCGCGTAATTCACTCGAACTTTCGAGTACTCTTCTTTTATTTCGGAAACATAATTCTCTTTTTTTCCTCCTAATAATTTCTCAACTACTGTTACAGATCTAGATGCATCCAAAACGTATACGGTAGGACCAGAATAATTTTCTTCAATTTTAACAGCAGTATGAACCCGAGATGTGGTTGCGCCACCTATTAAAAGTGGAATATCCATCTCTGCTCGCTCCATCTCTTTTGCCATATCGACCATCTCATCTAAGGATGGGGTTATTAATCCGGAAAGCCCAATTATATCAACGTTTTCCTCTTTAGCTCTTTTGAGAATATCTGCTGCTGGTACCATAACGCCCATATCCACGATTTCATAATTATTGCATCCGAGCACAACTCCAACAATATTTTTTCCAATATCATGGACATCTCCTTTAACAGTAGCCATTAATATTTTCCCAGCAGACGTGCTCTCTCCATCACTTTCCTCCTCGATGAACGGCAGTAGGTGGGCTACTGCTTTTTTCATTACTCGAGCAGATTTAACTACCTGGGGCAAGAACATCTTTCCTGCTCCGAATAAATCTCCAACAACATTCATTCCATCCATTAATGGACCTTCAATTACGTGAAGTGGGCGTTCGTAATTATGTCTACATTCTTCCGTGTCTTCAACTACAAAATCCGCGATACCTTTTACCAAAGCGTATGAGAGACGTTCGTTTACAGGCAAGTTTCTCCACTCAAGATTTACTACTCTCTTTTTCCCATCACCTCGAACCGTTTCAGCATGTTCAAGTAAACGCTCTGTAGAATCTTCTCTCCTATTTAAAAGTACATCTTCTACTTTTTCCAGAAGATCAGCTGGAATGTCTGAATAAACTTCTAGCATAGCTGGGTTCACAATTCCCATGTCCATGCCTTCTTTAATTGCATGATATAGAAAAGCAGAATGCATCGCTTCTCGTACTACATTGTTTCCTCTAAATGAAAATGAAACATTACTAACACCGCCACTTACATGAGCTCCAGGTAAATTTTCTCGAATCCATCTGGTGCCCTGAAAGAAATCGATAGCGTTGTTATTGTGTTCCTCTATTCCTGTTGCCACCGGAAAAATATTAGGATCAAAGATGATATCTTGAGGCGGGAAACCTACAACGTCCACTAAAATGTCATAAGATCTTTTACAGATATCTACTCTTCTCTGATAGCTGTCGGCTTGTCCGGTTTCATCGAACGCCATAACGATGGCTGCAGCACCATACATTTTAACTTTTCGAGCTTGCTCAATGAATTCTTCTTCTCCTGCTTTAAGAGATATCGAGTTAACGATTCCTTTGCCTTGAATACATTTTAACCCAGCTTCAATAATCTCCCATTTGGAAGAGTCTATCATAATTGGCACTCTAGAGATATCTGGTTCTGATCCAATCAGATGTAAAAACTTAACCATGCACTCAACCCCATCTAAAAGGCCCTCGTCCATGTTAATATCAATTACCTGGGCTCCGCCTTCTACTTGATCTCTTGCTACAGATAAGGCTTCTTCATAAAGTTCTTCCTTAATTAGTCGTAGAAATTTTCTTGATCCTGTAACGTTGGTTCTTTCACCAATATTTACAAAATTCATCTCGGGAGAGAAGGTTAACGGTTCTAGGCCGCTCAATTTCATAAATGGCAATTCCTGCCATTTATATTGGTAATCTCCTGAATAATCCGGGTGCAAACTCATAAGTCTATTCTACTACTGATTAATGACATTGGCCACTTTCAAAGGCCTTGGTGAATAATTCGCGGCTAAATCCGCAATAGCCTTTATATGTTCTGGGGTAGTACCACAGCAACCTCCAACTACATTTAATAAACCTTCTTCCAGAAAAACTTTAATCTGATCCGCCATTAATTCTGGCGTTTCATCATACTCGCCCATTTCATTTGGAAGTCCTGCATTGGGATGAGCACTTATGTTAAAATCTGTATTCTTTGCTAACACTTGTAAATATGGTCGAAGATCTTTTGCACCTAAAGCACAATTTAATCCGATAGAATAAAGCGGCATATGACTTACCGAAACTAAAAAAGCTTCGGTAGTTTGACCGCTTAAAGTCCTTCCCGATGCATCTGTAATTGTACCCGAAACCATAATTGGCAATTCAACATTTAGCTCTTGATAAACCGTATCAATTGCATATAATGCAGCCTTCGCATTTAGCGTGTCAAATATCGTTTCAACCAATAAGCAATCTACCCCTCCTTCAATAAGCGCTTTTACCTGATGATAATAGGCGTCCGCCAATTCATCAAAACTGATAGCTCTAAACCCTGGGTCATTGACATCTGGTGACAACGAAGCTGTTCTGTTGGTTGGGCCAATAGACCCAGCTACAAATCTAGGTTTGTGAGGTTCTCTATTCGTAAACTCAACAGCTACTTCCTTGGCTATTTTTGCTGAATGGTAATTAATGTCTCGAACAGCACTTTCTAGGCCATAATCTGCTTGTGCGATCCATGTTCCTGAAAAAGTATTCGTTTCCACGATATCTGCACCGGCATCATAATAAAGCGCGTGAATTTCTTTGATGATCTCTGGCCTTGTTAACGATAGTAAATCGTTATTTCCTTTTAAAGGGGATTCATGATCTTCAAACCAGCCTTTCCGGAAATCTTCTTCAGTCAGCTTATGTCGTTGAATCATTGTACCCATGGCTCCGTCTAGGACCAGGATACGCTTCTTCGTTTCTTCAATTAATCTATTCATCTTTTTCCTTGTTTTCACAAGTTCTTAAAAACAAAAAAATCCCTTCCATAAGTTGGGAGAGATCTAAATTAATCTTCATTCGATTTGCATCGAACCCAACTCATCTTTACCGTCTTAATTGACGATAGGAATTAGCACCTTTTTTCAAGATATTATTGAAACGGTTGCTAAGGTATCAAAGGGCCTATCCCTCCACCTTTCTTAATAAGTGTTTTTAAAGAACGTTAATGTATTTTTCTCATTTCTCTGAAAAAAGCAAAGATCTTTTTTCTAAACAAAATGAACAGTAATACATATGGTACTATTATGAGCAAAATTATTCCCGAGTTAATGTCTAATCCCGTACTTTTTGCGTTCTCCTTACACATGGCGCATTGGGCGGTCATATCAGTAGAAACAAAGAAGATTATAAACAAACTTAAGAGATACTTAATCTTACTCATGGGGTAAAATTAATAAATAGATCAATACGAGGCACTGAATCTTTCAATTATCCATAATATGGGGAAATCATAACATAAACAACCACTCCTGAAATTGCCACATACAGCCAAATCGGAAAGGTTATCCTTGCCAGTTTTTTATGACTTTTAAAATTTCCAGAAATCCCTTTTACGTACGTGAAAAGTACCAAAGGAATTACAGCAACGGACAAGAATATGTGTGATATAAGGATTACATAGTACACGATTATGCTAGAACCACCGTAATGAGTGGTGTCGCTCGTAACATGGTAAGCCACATACATCAATAAAAACAGGGTTGAGCAAATTATAGCAGACTTCATTAGCATCTCATGCGTCTTCCTTTTATTATTTATGATGCTGACAACAGCGGCCGTTAAAATCACAGCAGTTAACCCATTTAATGTAGCATAAATTGGAGGAAGAAAACTTAAATCATAACCATCTATTTCGACTCCAAATAATGAAGCCACGGCTATTGGAAGCACAATAGATAAAATGATAATTAATGGTCTGTATTTTTTCTCTTTATTAACGCTTTCCATTACTTGCTTTTTTTGATTAGACTTTTTGCATCCTCAATTAACTGATCAACGGACTCTGTTGTTGTGCCATCATAGACACCTCGTATATGATGATCTCCATCTATTAAAGCGAAAAGTGGAGAATGCATAAACCCTCCCGGTGCCAAAACATCTTCATCTGTAGTCATCATATAACTATAGAATCCATGATCATACAATGCTTTTTTTGAACCCGTTAGAAAATGCCAGTTAGAAACATCAATATCCCTTTTCTCAGTATACCGTTTTAATTGCCCCACAGAATCTCTTTCGGGATCGCAAGTATGTGTTAGTATGGTGATTTCAGGAATCGCTTTTTGAACTCGTTTCATCTGACCAGTCATTGCAGGACACATTGTTGGGCAATGGCTAAAAAAATAATCTGCTACATATACTTTACCTCGAGTAGATTCTTTAGTGATAATTTCTCCGTCTTGATTGGTAAATGAAAATGCTTCAATCTCATGATAAACAGTATCTCCTGTTAACGATATATCCTTATTACCAAGAAATGGTAAATTCTTTTTGGAGTTGGATTCAGAGCAACCTACAAGAATAATTACCACTAATAAAAGGCTAGCGCTTTTTCGCATTTCTATTTTTTTCATGACAAACCAATGAGGTAATCTTTTCAGCTTCACTTATTGCTTCGTTCCTTGTTGCCGGGAAGTAGCCTCTAATATGTCTCTCTGCATCTACTAGAACAATTAAAGAGTTAGAAGCTCTGCCTCCAACAACATCATAACTGAAGTCTAAATATGGGTTACCCCTACCTGCAAATTCCACATTGTAGATTGGATTATCAGCACCGTAAACAAACTTCCATTTATCAAAATTAATGTCCTTTCCTTGCTCAAATGGTAGATCATCAATAACGTACGAGGCATTCGCTTTAGTTGAGTCTGTACTTACTAAATGAGTCAACAAAACAACGTCTCTTAATTCCTTTGAATCTTTAAATCCCTGATATAAGAATTTATAGACCTGATTGATTGCCATTGGACAATCCTGAGGGCAAGACTCCATGGCCGTGGTCATTAGAATAACTTTTCCTTTAAGCGATTCATCGGTTACTTCTGCTCCAAGATGATCTGTAAATGTAAAAGGAGGTACTTTGTAGTAAACAGTGTCTCCATCTACTACTGTTTTCGGCCCATAATAAGGCGCACCAATGAATTTATGATTCGCTCCATACGCGAAGACGCAAATAAAAAATGCCGGTACTCCAAAGAGCCCGGCAAATAAAAATATTTTTTTAATCCTGTTGCTTTTTTGGGCCATTACATCCCTGTTCTAAGTGCATCGAGAATATAACTTGACTCGAAGATTAGGATGAAAAGCAAATACATAATGAATAAAGCATAAGGTGCTAAAATCATGTATTTGAAATTCTTGTTTTCATCACCTAGGTGCATAAACGAAAGAACAATATATCCAGCCTTAACTATTGTTAGGATGATATAGAATAGTTTAATACCTAACCAAGCCATTGATTCTCCACCTAGTTCTGCTCTCGACCAGAAAATACCTACAGCAACCTCTACAATTGTAATTAAGGTTAGAAGGAATGTTACTTTCCAAATTTTCTTTCTAATCTTAACACCATGCGCATCGTCATGATATGCAGCTCGTGCATATTCAGCATCTTTATTTAAATCGTCTCTAATCATGATCTGAAGTAATTAAATTAAGTAGAAGAATGTAAATACGAATACCCATACTAAATCCACAAAATGCCAGTATAGCCCTACCTTCTCAACCATCTCAAAGTGGCCACGCTTGTCGTAAACACCTTTCACTACTTGAAGCAAAATTAATAAGTTAAAAAGTACACCTGAGAATACGTGAAATCCGTGAAACCCTGTGATGAAGAAAAAGAAATCAGCATAAGCCGGTGCATCTGGAGCATATTCATTTTCTAAAAGATTAGCTCCTTGAATCTGATCTGTTGCACCTTCGTACAATCCCAAAACCTTATCCCAGTTTTCATCGCCAATTTTTGACTCTACTTCTCGGTAAAGTTTTCCTTGAACCATGATATCTACTGCGGTAACATTTGCCCCCGTCCCGGTGGTCTCTACAATAGTTCCTACACCGTCATCAAGTAGTAAACTTCCTGCCTCGTTTTTCTCTGCGGTTTGATACGCAGTTAAAGCTTTTGCTCCTGAAAGTAAATATTTACCACCGTCAATAAATTGGAGTTTTAAACTTGCAATTTCTGGATGATGATGATCATTCATTACAACTTGATCAGAACCATCCTCATGCACATATTCCATTCCGGCTACATATGCCCAACCTTCTTCAGTTAGTACAGCTCCATGGTGAGACCCATGAATAAAGTGAGACCATTCCCATGCTTGAGAACCTACGAATACTGCTCCACCAATTACGGTTAATAGAAGCCATTTAATAACTCCTTTTTTATATTTTCTGTGACCAGCTTCAACGGCCAATACCATTGTTACGGAAGAAACAATAAGGATAAAGGTCATTAACGCAACATAGATCAGTGGATAATCTCCATCTGTTCCTGGTAATGCTCTAAAAACTTTCTCGGCTACTGGCCAAGAATCGACTGAATGCCTAGCGAATCCATATGCAGTTAATAATCCTCCGAATGTTAGCGCATCCGACACGAGAAAGAACCACATCATCTGTTTCCCATACGATATTCTGAAAGGAGAACCATCTCCGCCCCAGGCTACCGAATTCTCAACTTCTTCTGCATGTGCCATATTGTGAAATTGGATTTAATTTGTTGCAAGTTTAATGATAATATTGAAAAAAGAAGAACAAAAACACCCACAATCCTCCCAGCACGTGCCAGTAAATTCCACCTAACCTGATTTTCAGGTGATTATCGGGGGTAAAGCGCTTATTTAGACCCATTATAAATAGGACGATTAAGTAAATTAGACCACCATATACGTGGATCAAATGGGCCGTTATTAACAACCAGAAATAACTTGATGTTTTGTTAGAAGCTTCTGCTATTGCCGAATAATCATCCGGGCTAATTTCACTTTTCAATCTCGTCCAAACTCCGTCATCAATAACAATTGAAAACTCCACTTTTCCAGCAGTATATGGAAAATCCCAATGACCTTTAGATACGTCAATATTATTACCCTTGGTATCGGTTAAAGCACCACCTTTTATTACGATTGCCTGACCCTCATCAAAATCCACCGATTCAATCAGCTCTAGCTCTTCTTGCTTTAGGACGATTTCTTTATAATAGAATTTTCCTTTATCAAAGTCTAGTTTCTCCTTATTTAACAGCACTACAAAGTCTTCGCCATACTTTCCTGTGAGTTTAAAGTATTCCATGTCATAATGAACAGCTAAACTGAAGTCAAACAAATCTTGTCTCTCTGATGAGTTAAGTTTGATCCCCGTCTCCCAACTTTGGAAGTCTTTATTGAAAATAACCGGTTTCCCATCTTTATTGGAAATAGTGTATGGCGCCCAGTCCGATTCTAAATTCATTTTGACTCCACGGCTAGAATAGTTCCCTCCGCATGCATCAAATGCAAAACCTTTAAGTTTCTCCACTTCATCTTCCGTCAAAACCTCTCCGTTCAACGTATAATTCTCTCCATTAAAATCAATTGCCTCGCCATTCTTTTCAAAATGAAAGATCGAATTGTATTGTCCTACCGGATTAATAATTGATGCAACGAAATAATTACCTCCATCTAAAAGTTGTTGCCAACCTCTTACTTGGCTAACAGCAAAGCCAACTCCAGACAAAAGAGCTAACAACAGCATTCCATTTACAATTGCACGCTTTCCGTTTTTAACTATTTTCTTGGCCAGAATTAGAAATATAGATCCTAATATCACCAAAACGGTACTCAAAACAAAAGCTGGTGGAGGTGTAATTTCCACCCAAACTTTAGCACTACTTTGAACAACGTAAGCTGAAATAAAGGCAGAAAAGAACATTACTACTGAGAAACAAAAAATCCTCAAAGTCAATACTTTCGTTTTCTCATAAACTTCTTTGGAAACGCTATCTTTTAATTTACTTCCGCCCATATCTAGATTTTATCAATAATGTATGCGATTTGAAGTACTGGCAAGTACAAAAACGAAATGTACATTAACGTTTTAGCATGTTTCACATCGCACGTGCGATAGAGTTTTAATGCTGGAATTATGAATACAATAGATGCTCCGACACCTACAATAACTGTGATCAAGCCATGGGTCATTTCAAAAGTCCAAGGAAGAATTGATATTGGAACCATAAACATGGTAAATAAAAAGATGAGCCAAGCACTTCGCTTTGTTCTGCCTTCTTTTAAAGGCAACATTCTAAATCCTGCTTTTAAATAATCTTCATTCGCTTTCCAAGCAATGGCCCAAAAATGAGGGAATTGCCAAAAGAATTGAACTAAAAACAAAACTCCTGCTTCCAAGCCGAAAGCATTCGCGGCAGCTACATAACCCAACATTGGAGGAACACTTCCGGGAAAAGCGCCTACAAAAACACAAAGAGGAGACTTTCGCTTAAGAGGAGTATAAATCGCAACATAAGAGAACAAAGCTAAGAACCCTAGCATAAAAGTATAGGGATTAATCAGCCAAAGCATGCCTAAACCAACAACGCCAATAACCGCAGAAAATATAACAGATTCCAACACGCTAATTCTTCCAGCTGGAAGAGGACGGTTTTTGGTGCGATCCATTAACTTATCTAAATCTCGTTCAATGATTTGATTAAAACCATTTGAAGATCCAGTTACTAAAAAACCACCTGCAATAAGATATATAAAGATTTTCCAGTCAACTACACCAGGGCCCATAGCATATCCAGCACCCGCAGAAAAGACAACGAGTAGTGCTAATCTTAATTTGGTTAACGCGATGTAGTCGGAAACCCTACCCGCAATTCCGCTTTTTTGAACGGTCGCTATTTCAGTTTGCTCCTGAGTCAATTACCTGATTTTTCACCGCAAAAGTAATCAATTATAACTCAAATTAAGTGGATATTCTTAAGAACTTTTCTGCTATCTAAGAACGGTCACATGTCCTCTTTTTCGAATTATATCGATCCCATCAGGATTCTTAAATAAAAGCACCCAAACATATACTTCTGAAGGAGCCTTGAACGACACATTTCCAACTCCCGATTTACCATCCCAAGTTTCTCCATACACAACTGAACTCCAAACCCTATTTCCCCATTTATTGTAGATAACAAATTCATAATTTTCAGGAGCGAATCCAAATATCGAAGGACTAAACAGGTCATTTCTCCCATCTTCGTTTGGAGTGAATGAGTTTGGAATATAGATACCGTCTACGCTTTCAATTTCAACTATTTTGCATATCGTATCTGCACAACCAGATGCGTTAGAAACAGCCAGGCAAGTGTTAAACAATCCTGAATTTGGAAAAGAATGCGTCACGTCTTCAGTTGAAAATTGCTCCCCATTAATCAGCCAATCATAACTTGTAGCATCCACACTTGTATTCGTGAAAATAACTTCAGGTTGGAATTCATTTGCATTTTGAGGTGAGAAACTGAAATCCGCAATTGGCGGTTCTAAAACACAAACCTGAGAAGGATGAACGAATGAATTCATACATCCATTTGCATCCGTTAAAGTCAACATCAAATCAGCACATCCGGGAACTGCAAAAGGGACTATTGTTGGACCACAATTATTAACAGATGCGCCAGTTGAAGTAGACCACAAACAATCAACAATTGTTGAACTTGAAGAATAAGCAGCTGTTACAAATAATGTTGGACAACCTAAAGAATCAGAAATAGAAGTCGTTGCTTGCGGAATATCTACTACTACAATGTCTATCGTGTCTGCTCCCCCACATGCTCCAGAGACTGTATATATAATCTCATGGGAACCAAGTCCAGCAATGGCTGGATCATAGTTTCCGGTGATTGCATTTTGAATGCCAGCCCCCGTCCAAATTCCTCCACCAACACTAGAAACTAGTAAGAAATTAGCAGAATTCAAACACAATACTGGCAAAGCAGTGATCGTAGGTATCGCATCTGTAAGAACAGTAAAAGTTATTGTTTCAGATGTTGGACAACCTCCTCCAAACGAATATGTAATGGTATAGACTCCAGGACCAACAGACGCTGGATCAAACTCCCCCGTGACCGTATTAGTAATCCCAAGTCCTCCCCATAAACCTCCGGGGTTTATTGAAGAAAGCAATAATAAACCACTTGTTTCGCAAACATCAACTTGCGGGTTAATTGTAGCGGCAATAGACGTGCCGACCACCACACTTATAGTATCCGCAGCTCCACAACTACCGGAAATGGTGTAAATAATTTGATGTGAACCCACGCCAGCAACGGCTGGATCAAATGAGCCAGTTACGGCATTAACAAATACATTTCCAGACCAAACTCCTCCGGCTGTAGCTGCCGTAAATATGAATGCGGGATCTGCTAAACAAAACGGACCGGCCGAATTAATTGAAGCATTAACACTTGAAATTACGAAGACATCGACCTCTGAAGTATCATTTAAACAAGCTCCTTGTCCGTTTACCACGTACAAATAGATACCTCCAGGATCCATTGCTGGATTAAACATTCCACTCCCACTTGACAAGCCAGGTGTCCAAACTCCCCCCGGATCAGCGGGAGCCACAAGCGTTGAAAGATCAACAATTGGATCCGTAATACAATAAGATCCTGAGCCATCAATCCCAGCGTTCGCTGGTTGATCTACGGTAATTAGTATGGTGTCTGCAGCACCGCAACTACCAGCAATGGTATATATTACCTGGTGAATTCCTGAATTGGCAATAATAGGATCAAATGTTCCGGTGACTGAATTTGTAATACCAACCCCTGACCAGGATCCGCCAGCAGAGGCTGCTGTTAAATTCACAGCAGATTCATTGGCGCAAAAACTAGGTGGGATAGTTATAGTAGGATCGGCAGCCGCCACAATTGAAACGACCATGTTTGAAGCGATAGTGCAAGGAGCAATTCCCACGGTATAGGTATATATTCCAGCAATAGC
>JBLIOB010000098.1:0-13204 GCA_047639575.1 Parvicellaceae bacterium | reverse complement strand
TTGATTTGCTTACATCAAAACTTTACCTCATGAGATTTAAGCTACTTTTTATTCCACTTTTTATTGCCACAGCATGTACATCAAACTCAGGCCCTAAAAAGATTAAAACCGATGAATTCATTAGTCAAAAAACCCAAATAACTTCTGAGACTTTAACGCCAACACAAAAAATTCAAGTTGCATTGATACTGGACACCAGCAATAGTATGGATGGCCTAATTGAGCAAGCCAAATCCCAATTATGGACGATCGTGAATCACATTTCTAGACTTAAGTTTGAAAATGAAGCACCAAAAATTGAAATATCGTTGTACGAATACGGGAACGACCTAATTCCTTTTAAGGATGATTTTGTACGGAAACTAACCAACCTAACAACAGAATTAGATTCTGTTTCAGAATGTTTGTTTGCGTTGAACACAAATGGTGGTGAAGAGTTTTGCGGAGCTGTAATTAATCAATCTCTGTCTCAATTAGAATGGAAAAATGATAAATCAAGTTATAAAGTTATTTTCATTGCCGGCAATGAGCCATTCGATCAGGGAACCACGCCTTTTTCTACTAGTTGTGATTTAGCTTCTACAAAAGACGTTTACGTTAATACTATATTCTGCGGAGATGCAGAAGAAGGCGTAAGAACTCACTGGAAAGATGGAGCTTCTAGTGGAAATGGCATTTATATGTCGATCTCGCAGGATGAAAAGACTCAATATGTTAATACGCCATTCGATGATTCAATTATGAGCTTAAATGACAGCCTAAATGGCACATATCTTTATTATGGAAGCTTGGGCAACACGAAATTCAACAATGTATCTACTCAAGATGGAAATTCCAGGTCATATGGTATTGCTAACAATGTAGAGCGAACAGTATCCAAAAGCAGATCAGTTTATGACAATACCTCATGGGATTTGGTAGATGCAAGCAAAAAAGAAGGCTTTGACATCAACAAAATCGAAAAAAGCAGTTTACCTGAACATTTACAAAATTGCAGCTCTGATAAACTTACTTCTACTATTACTTACAATGCTAAACATAGAGTTCAGATCCAGCGGAAAATTCAAGACTTGAACAAAAAGAGGCTTGATTACATTGCAAAGGTTAATGAAAATGAAAATCCGGACGGATTGGAAAATGCCATAGTGCAGGCAATTATTTCTCAAGCTTCTTCAAAGGGGTTTACTTATGAGTAACTACTTTTTAACCGTTACGAAACCAGTATGTGTATCTCCAGATTCTAGTACAACTACATAGTAATATGTTCCGTCACTAACAATTTCCCCGGTATTGGTTCTACCATCCCAGAAATGCTGTAGGCTAGATCTATATATTAATTGGCCCCAACGATTATACACTTCCATTTCGAAGCCTTCTGGAGCAGTAATAATGAACTGATCGTTAATTCCATCTCCGTTTGGAGTGAATACGTTAGGCAGCATGAGCGTATCTGGTGCAGGAATAATCGTTACAAATACAGAGTCAGATGTTGGACATCCATTAACGTCAATTGCAGTAATCGTGTAAAGCGTATTGGATAATGGTGCTGCCATAGTATTCTGACATGCAACACAACTTAAAGAATCGATTGGTGACCAAATATATCCGGTAAATCCACTCCCTGAAACCAAGGTAGCTGAATCTCCAGACGTAATTGTAGTATCTGCACTTACAGGAATTGCAAGTGGATTATTCACAATTACCATTGCACTCTGAACCAATGTGTCTGATCCATCAGAATCAGTAGTAATCAATTGAACATCAAAACTTCCATTTGTTCCATAGCAAATTGTTGGAGGAAATTCACCACTAAACGTACTTGGAGTGCCGCCAGTAAACGTCCATTCCCAAGCAGTTACCCCGCCCACGGCTATTGTGGTACTAGCATCTGTAAAATTAATACAACTGTCTGCACAAATGTTATTATTATCAACCGCAAAAACAGTCGCGGGCCCTGTACAGTCAGATACAAGAATAAAGTCTATGTCGATTTGATTATCGAAACCGTTCGCATCAGTTACAGCAAGGGTAACCGTAAATAATCCAGAAGTATTATAACAAATGTTAGTTGGATTAGGCAAAGTGGAGGTTTGGCCATTACCGAAATTCCAATCCCAGTTTGTGATTCCAGCAAACGCTGTTGTAACGCTCAAATCTGTAAAATCAATACATGTACCAACGCAAAAAATTGAATCAGTGGAACTAAAGTCGGCAACAGGCGCAACACCACAAAATGCTGCGTCCACAGTAATAAAACCAACTTGGATCTCGGTGTCAAAGCCATTGGCATCAGAAACTGTAAGAATAATATTGAAAGAACCTGCTGTTAGATAGCAAATACCTGTTGGATTTGGCAAAGTCGAAGTTAGACCATTACCAAAATCCCAATTCCAAGTTAAGATACCACCAGCTGCCACAGAGGTACTTACATCTGTAAAATCAATACACTGTGTAGGGCAGATTGTCTGATCTGACGCTGTAAATGCGGCAATAGGAGCCTGACTGAATCCGGCAATAGATAATAGGAGAGAAAGCGTAATCGCAGCGTACTTCATCTTCAGTGGTTAAGTAATTTCAATAAAAATCAATAAAATTGATGAAGGATTAGTTTGTTTCTATAGAATCTATTAACAACAAAATATTAATTAGCTTCTTTCAATGTTACGATCTATCGATTTAGGCGTTGTACGCAAAACAATGGAAAAAGTTCGTAAACCTCCAACTGCACTTAGATTGGCCTTTCCAAAGGAATGCGTTAAATTTGCATCATGTTCACAGAGAAGGAAATAGAGCTAAAAGCGAAAAAACTTAGAAAATTAATTTGGCAAGCATCAAATGATTTTGGAATGATAGAAGACGGAGACAAAATAATGGTTTGTCTTTCGGGCGGAAAAGACAGTTACACAATGCTGAACCTATTGACATCGATGCAAAAATCACCTTTTGTTAATTTCGATATTGTAGCCGTAAATCTGGACCAAAAACAACCAGGATATCCAGAAAATGTATTACCAGAATACCTTGAATCCACTGGAGTTGAATATAGAATCGTGGAAAAAGACACCTATAGCATTGTGATGGACAAAACTCCTGAAGGAAAAACGATGTGTAGTTTATGTTCTAGATTAAGACGCGGCAACCTATATAGCGTTGCGAAAGAGATTGGGGCGACTAAGATCGCATTGGGTCATCATCGTGACGACCTCATTGAAACCATGTTTTTAAATCTATTCTTCTCTGGCAAGATCGAGTCAATGTCTCCGAAATACAAAACGGATGATGAAAAACACATTGTAATTAGACCACTCGCCTATTGTAAAGAAAGTAACATTGAAGAGTACAGTCAAATGATGAAATTCCCAATAATACCTTGCAATCTCTGCGGTTCACAAGATGGATTGCAACGGCAAGTCATTAAAAAAATGCTCAGTGATTGGGGAGAAAAATACCCAGGGCGAGTGGAAAGTATTTTTACCGCCATGCAAAACATTCACCCATCTCACATGCTAGATAGGGAGCTGTACGATTTTAATGATATTGAGAACCTGGTTCAACTTGCTCCTGAAATTTAACAAATCCAACATAGATTCTCCTTACCAATGTTCGATGATGAATCCAATTAGAGGGACTTGTGTTCTTATCTTCTTATCGGCTGAATTCAAAGGCATTTGAATATAGTGTTGAAAAATCAATATTCACGCTAACATTAGGCTTAAGAAGCCTATTCATGTTACGAACAGGCTTCTTAGGATTCACAGTAATCCTTTATATTTAAACTACTTATCCACAATTAGTCTAATAACGGTTGTAACAACTTAATAAATTGGTGTATTTTTACAGTCCTCTATTACTATATGCAACACTTACTTAAAACATCTCTCTTAGGGTTAATCTTATATTTTATTTGTGCAGATACATTTGCACAGAACATTAATTATCAGGTTAGAATCTCTCAATTAATGGCTGAGGCCGACAATGCAGACGGTGGTGGAATTGCAGGACAACAAGATCCAAGGTGGGATATCTGGATAATGGACAACGGCACAACCCCAGGAAGCTTAACTACCTGGCAAGCAACTGGTTGCATTTATACAACGAACAATTTTGGCAGCTGGTGGACAGGAACACCTAATACGGGTCCGATAATACCTTTCAATTGGTTTACCGGTGGTGCTACCATATTAAACACTGACGCTACCACTGTATCGGCAGAAATAGAAGGACATGAGGAAGATGGATGTGGTGGAGATTGCGATGTAAACCCAACACAGGCTAATCCATTTGGAGCTAATTTCTGCGTAAATGGAGATGATAATTTTGATCCAAGAGGTGCAGCTGGAACAGCGAGTTTCTTGGTTGACCCTCCTTGTACCTGGTCACCATATATTTATCAAAATGGAGATTATTATGCTGAATTAGAAATTTATTGGGAATATGTAGCAATCGATCCAGGAACAATAGATGGTGATCAAACGGTTTGCCCAGGGAACAATCCAACGGTGCTTGGTAATGTTTTACCAGGAACAGCTGGAACCTCTCCTCATGTTTTTTATCAGTGGCAACAAGACATAGGATGTACGGGGGTTTTCGCAAACATACCAGCCGCTACCTCAGCAACATACACCCCTTTACCTGGAGCGACTCAAGACATATGTTATCGAAGATCTTCTTACGATAATTGTGGCACC
Source organism: Parvicellaceae bacterium (assembly GCA_047639575.1). GTDB lineage: Bacteria > Bacteroidota > Bacteroidia > Flavobacteriales_D > Parvicellaceae > JBLIOB01. The sequence goes on along the minus strand of JBLIOB010000098.1, from coordinate 8,516 downwards.
GTATTCTCTAATAATGTTAGTGTATTAATCGAAGTTCCTTCCACCAGTCCATCTTCAATTGTTGCGATGCCATCCTCTATTTGCGGATCAGGATCTGCCACGTTATTTGTTTCTGGTGGAACTTTAGGAACCGGTGGAAATTGGGTTTGGTATAATGGTGATCCAAATTTTGGTGGAACCTTATTAGGTATGGGAGATCCATATATTTTAACCGCATCTGTAACAACTACAGTATTTGTAAGAGCTGAAGGAGCTTGTGACACTTCAAATACCACAAGCGCAGTTATAACAATCGAAACTCCAACGAGTGATCCTACTCTTGTTACCGCTACAAATACAACAGTTTGCCAAGGAGATTTAATAGACTTAACGGTCAATGGCGGTGGACTTGGAACCTCCGGACTTTGGACTTGGTACACCGGAGATCCAACAGCAAGTGTGTTAGTTCCGGTTTATAGCAGTGCCACTACATTGTATGCTGGAGTGATTCCATTAGTTACCACAACGTATTATGTAAGAGCAGAGGGTTGTGACACTTCAGCAGTTGCAGCTTTAACAATTATAGTGAATACAAATTCCACTGATGCAACTTCAGTTACGGCAACAAACCCGACAGTTTGCGCAGGATCTCCAACTACTTTAACTGTTTCCGGAGGCTCTTTGGGCACTGGAGCTGATTGGTACTGGTATGCTGGAGGATGTGGAGCTGGAGCTCCTATTGCAAATGGAGCATCGGCTATTGTAAACCCTACAACCACCACAACGTACTTTGTAAGAGCCGAAGGAACTTGTAATTCTACAAATTGTGCCAGCATTACTATACTCGTAGACGATTTATCAACAGACCCGGCAGCTGTTATCAGCTCGGTAACAAACGTTTGTCCTGGAGGACTAGCAGTTCTTAGTGTAGCGGGAGGATCTTTAGGCGCAGGAGCAACCTGGGAATGGTATACTGGTTCTTGCGGAATTGGTCCAGCAGGAACTGGAACAACATTGGCAGTTAACCCACTAATCACTACAACTTACTTTGTTAGAGCAGAAGGAACTTGCAACACTACCGCTTGTGCTAGCGTAACTGTTATTGTCGACAATTTATCTACTGATCCAGGCAGTATAAATACTTCTTCCACTAACATATGCCCCGGTGGAAGCGCCACCTTAGATGTATTAGGAGGAAGTTTAGGGCCAAGTGCTAATTGGCAATGGTATAGTGGATCTTGCGGTGGCATATTCGTTGGCGCTGGGACGATAATAGCCGTAACGCCCACAGTAACAACAACATATTATGTTAGAGCTGAAGGCCCATGTAACACAACTCTATGTACTTCGATTACAATAATAGTAGACCCTGTTTCAACCGCACCAACCGCAGTAACTGCAACGAACTTAACGGTTTGCCCTGGAGGAACTTCCAACTTAACTGTTTCGGGCGGAACCCTGGCTCCTTCTGATAACTGGTTCTGGTATGAAAGTGGATGCGGAGCGGGAATAACGATTGGATCTGGTACAACATTAACGGTCTCTCCAACAGCCCTAACTACCTATTTCGTAAGAGCTGAAGGGCCTTGCGGAAACACTTCTTGCGCAAGCGTTACAATAGATATGGATGTTGTTTCCACGGACCCAACGTCTGTCGTTGCAACAAGCACCGCTTTATGTATTGGTCAGTCAACCGCCTTATCTGTTTCAGGTGGAGCGCTTGGAACTGGAGCAAGCTGGGAGTGGTATAGTGGATCATGCGGTGGAGCTTATTTAGGTACAGGAAACTCTATTAGTGCAAGTCCGACAGCTACAACCACGTATTATGTAAGAGCAGAAGGCACATGTGGCAATTCAATTTGTGCTCAAATAACAATAACAGTTGGTGCAGGTGTTCCCGATCCTACTGCGGCATCAGTAACAGCAAATGACATTTGTCCTGGAGTTTCAACGAATCTATTTGTAACTGGAGCAGCACTTCCTGTCGGATACACTTGGGTTTGGTACACTGGAGCCTGCGGTGCAGTGCCAGTTGGAGTTGGTGACACATTAAATGTTTCTCCAACAGACACAACAACCTATTACGTTGCATCTGTTGGAACCTGCGGCATGACCAACTGCGAGCAGATTACTGTTAATGTATTAGACGGTTCATTGCCAGCAACGGGAATCTTAAGCAACAACAATGGATTCTGCGAAGGAGGAAGCGCTACGCTAACGGTAGATGGTGGTTATCTCTCTCCTGGAGCTACTTGGGGTTGGTATGAAAATAGTTGTGCAGGAACTTCAATTGGAACTGGTACTTCTATTACTGTAACTCCTTTTGCAACTACCACCTATTATGTGAGGGCTGAGGGCGGAACTTGCGGAAACACGGTATGTGTAAGTATTCAAATAAGCGTTTATGAAAATCATGTATACCTCGTTCAATTTGAAGATATCTGTGGATATGCCGATCCTTTAGAATTAATAAATGGTGTTCCTTCTGGAGGAACGTACACTGGAACTGGAGTATCCGGAGGTTTCTTTGACCCTACAGTTGCTGGAATTGGTTCTCATGCCATTTCGTATAGCCACACTAACGCAAATGGCTGTACGAACACAATTACAGAAAGCATAAACGTTACTCCGAGCACTTTAGCTGTTGAAGTAAACATAGAGCAATTGCCATGCGCTGAAGGCGGTATAATATTAGATGCGCAAGTTTCAGGTGGAACCGGATATTATAACTTCTATTGGTCTGATGGAGAAATCAACAACCCACGGCAATTTGTTCAGGAAGGAACTTACTTTATTGTGGTGCAAGATGCAGATGATTGCCAAGCAGTTTCAAATCCCGTTATAATTACGGATGAAATGTCTTGCATTGAAATCCCTAATACGATAACTCCCAACGGAGATGGCAAAAATGACACTTGGAATATTGATTTATCTCTTTACGGAAACGCCAGATTACAAGTATTCTCTAGATGGGGTAGAATTGTAATGGAATCGAGCGAATTACAGATTAACTGGGATGGAACTTCCCAATCTGGAAAAGCATTGCCTGCGGACACTTATTATTACGTACTTGAGCTTGATGGTGGGTCAGTAACTCAAAATGGACCAATAATCATTCTACGATGAAGCATTTGAAGATTCAAATATCGATAGTGATGGTGGTGATTTCCATTTCAGTTAACGCGCAACAAATTGTAATGAATAGCCAGTATATGTTTAATGACTTCGCTATTAATCCGGCTGTAGCAGGAACCAAAAACTACGCTCCTATAACAATTGACTTAAGAAGACAATGGACTGGGATTCGTGAAGCACCTGCAGCGCAACATTTATCTTATCATGGTCATGTTCACAAGCAAATTGGTGCTGGCGGATATTTCTTTAATGATGTAGCGGGACCAGTTAGACGAACTGGAGTTATGGCTGCGATAAGTACCCAAATTGCTACCTCGTCTGGAACAAGACTTTCATTTGGGATAGCAGGATCGTTTTCTCAGTTCGTTATGGATAAAACCAGAATCTTTACCGAAGAACCTGATGACAATACAGTAGATAAGTATTTAACCAATGAGATGATTCCGGACCTTTCGTTCGGTCTTCATTGGTATGGTGGATATCATCACATAGGAGTGTCCATGCATAACCTATTTCAATCTAAGACAGATATCTACTCTGTCTCTCTTCCGGTTACAAGCACGCTAGATAGAGCTATGTACGTAACTGGCAGTTATTTATTAGGAAGTAAGAACAGCATTATTGCTGTGGAACCATCTGCAATGTTGAGAGTTATGTTTAACGCGCCATTTACATTTGACCTAAACGCAAGGGTTATTTATGATCATCAAATCTGGGCTGGCGTTTCTTACCGATATAAAGATGCAATTGCCTTAATGGTTGGATTTGAGAAAGGTTTATTTGGTCTGGGTTATTCTTATGACATCAACACGTCAGGATTAAGGACTTACAATAGTGGGTCACACGAACTGGTTTTAATCTTTAAAACGAGCAAACAATCCGGAGGAGTTCAGCAGTGGAACCAGCGGAATAGAGTTTATGATTGTCCTTCATTTAAATAGTTAGTTTATTTCTAAATAATGCTTTCTTATATCTCCTACTCTATTTTATCTCTCATTAAATTCATCAGTAAATATGCCGAGAACAAAATGATAGTAAATACGCCAGTAACAAAGTAAGCTTCGAAGTGGGCAAATGGATGAATTAACCGTTGCAAGATGTCATTAAAGAGCCCAAACGGCTCCTGAATAATATCCCACGAATTCCATCTTAAGAACCTCCCTAGATAAACTCCGAATCCGCAAAGAATGATAGCAAATGCCACAATAATCCAGGAAGACCTGTTAGAATAACGAGATTTCAAAAATACGTGAACATACCTCAGACTAACTAGGCTTAAGAATAATCCAGTCATCGCAAATCCAAATAACATAATTGCATCATACCAATTTGGAATTTCTGGCGAACTAATTCTAGACAAGTGAAGCAAATCACTAACCATATAGATGGCATTTGGGAAAAACAGCAGCCACATTGAAAATAAAAACATCCTCGAAAGTTTGGATCGAATCGAATTCTTATTCGAGCTGAAGTACCTCAATAAGATCGCAAATGCCTGAGGAATGCATCCCAGGAACAAATTCCATATCATAAATGAATAGGTAAACCTTCCTGTTAACTTAACGCGGAGCCCCAGAAGAATAATGCAGAAAATACAGCAAACTGCTAATACCAACTGAACCGAAAAAAAACGTTTCCAATAATCACTCATATAAAATCAAATTTTGGTAAGTATATAATGCATCCTATTGCAAGCGCGGTCATTGCGATAAATAACACAGCGCCTGCTGCAACATCTTTGATCACTTTGGCATTCGGGTCAAAACTTTTATAGATTCCATCTGTGATCCTCTCAATGGAAGTATTGAACATTTCGGTACCAATTACCATAGCAAAAAGTAAAAGCTGTATAATCCATTCCATATTGGAGATTCGAAAATAGAACCCCATAAAGGAAGCCACCCCGAGCAATACAAGATGGATTTTCATGTTCCTCTCTTGCTTAATTGCGTGAAATATTCCTTCTATAGCATATTTAAAAGTTTTCATGGTTCAATGTTTTTACTGATAGTCTGTGCTTCATCCAAGGGATAATATGCAACTGCGCTCATACAGCCAGCCATTTCAAAGAGGATAAAAACTAGAAATAGCAACATGTTAAACGATATGATACTTTTTCGCTTTCTCATATCCTCCAGCGTATATAATCACTTTTAATCTCTTCTAGCTCCTCTGTAGAATAATGCTCACTTAAAAACTGATACATCTCTTTATTCCTGACATTAAAAGATCTCCAATCATTATTGTCGGCACCTTTCAAATGCCATGCAATTTCATTTTCCATTTTACTCTTCAGATAATCGTCTTCGGTATGTTTTAAATATTCGATTATAGTTGGGAAGCATTCACTTGACATTTCAACTAAATAGTACACGTCTAACACCTTTTCTTCTTGATTGGCTACATTGATTTGAGAATGCAGAACGAGTTGATCCCAATTGACCAGAGGAGTGATAACGAGAACTAGAAAAAAGCTCCAAGAAACGGCTCGAACTAAAAACCAATTTGTTTTAACGCTAAACACTTTATATAGGGTGAAGAGCAGACCTATAATGGTTAAACCTAAATAGACATAAACCCCTATTCTCTTGTAGGTTAAACCGTGCGCTTCGATATATTCCAAATTTCGGAAGCAGGTAGATGCTACCAGAAAAAGATTCTGAACGATCCAGAAAAAAGCCAACCCCTTGATGTGTTTGTTGTTTTGAATAAAGTTTAAGCGACCTCGAAAGTAAAAGAGGATAATCAGAACAGCGAATACTATCGAAGTGATTAAAGCCCCAATTCCTTGGTGAACTGAGTCAGACAAGGACACGCCTGATGCTAATTGAGCACCTCCAGTAATAAAAATAACATCTCCGAAATTCACCACCAGCAACAGTAAATTAAGCACAACGAACATCACAATACCCGACTTATTTTCCACGCCCTCCTGAAGTAAGCTATCCATTTGGGTTGGCCTTTCCCGCTTTTCTAGCTTATTTGGTGTGTTCGCATCAAACTTTTGAAATGGCTTGATAATATGATGTCTGAAAAATCCAAACATGATCAATGAACCGCCAATTAAAAACAGAATCCATTCTAGAGAAATAAAAGATAAATCTATGTTCTCCGTAAGCTGCTCAAATACTGAATTCCCTAATCGATAAAGAACAAAGAACACCACCAGTGCAGATACAGGGAGAATTATATAGAATAGAATACTCACAAAATTCCATTTCGACTTTTTTTCAGAACCGTTTTCCTTTGGCTTAATCGACATAGAGTCTAGCAGTAAAAAAACAAATGATCCTGAAATCGAATAAACAGAATGGAACAATCCGATAGGAAGTGAATTTTTTGAAGAGTAGGCCGAAAAACTCATTGTTAACAGGGCAACCACATTAGCAGTAATAGACAATCCATTACCATACAAGAGAATTCCAAAACCAGAGGCAATAGCCCCTACTACAGCTAAATCCCAAGTAAAAGATTTATATATAGACTTATTCCGAATGAGCTGGAATACAGCAAGGATCACAGAAAACAAGAGGAAGTTAATTCCCGCATCCTGTCTAAAAAATAAATAACTATAGATGAACGAGGCTATTATGATGAATATGACGTCTTTTTTCATGTTTACTATTTTGGTTTCTAAATGAAAGTACTTTGTTTTTCAAAGTATTGTTGCAAATTTTTTTATTCTTATTTCCCTCCTTTTAACAAGGCCTCTAATCCGTTTAAATGATCTTCAAAAGCCTCTCTGCCTGCTTTCGTTACTCGATAGGTAGTCTGAGGTCTCTTACCAACAAACTGCTTCTTAATTTCGATATATTTTAATTTATCTAATGCTGAAATATGGCTCGCTAAATTACCATCTGTCAACTCTAATTTCTCTTTCAAATCTCCATACTTCACCCATTCACTGACCAATAAAATGGACATGACACCTAGTCTTACACGACTATCAAACGCTTTATTTAATTGATCGAATCCCTTCAATAGATTTTCCCCTACCCTCTTTCATATTTAAAATACATGGCCAATCCGTAGATTATGTGCAACACACCAAATCCAAATGCCCAAAAGTATAATCCTTGCCCCATAAAGAATATAGACCCGACACCAATTGCCATTTGGCAGATACCCAAGTATCTAATATCTCTGTATGTATACTTTCCAGCATTTAGTAACGCCATTCCATAAAAAACTAATGTTGCTGGAGCGACAGCTCCGATATACCCATGATAAATAAGTCCTAAGCAAAACATTCCACCTAAAGCAAGTGGAATAAATAGATTTAAAATCAACTTTTTCGCGGCTGTATCTAATAATTTCCGATTGTTCTTTTTTGCTTTTCTTGCAGTAAGAATAAACCCTGTTATTAAGGAAGCAGCCAACACACTTAATCCCACTAATAGAAAATAACCCAGCTTAAACCAGATGGCATTTACGGTCATAGCCCCCGCAGATCTTAACGGATCCAGCGATTTAGCTGATAATAGCTCAATAAAATCTGTCCAAACCAAACCTGCACCAACTAACGCATATATTCCAGCAAAAACACCGGATAAACCACTTAGTGAAAGGAATTGAGACGATTCCTTCATTAAATCTCTGATTTCAGAGAGGTGCTCTAATTGTTCTTTTGCCTGATCAGTCATACGCGTTAAAGTACTTTGAATTACAAAGTAAATCTAACGAAAAAAACGGCAACCCAAAAAATGAGCTGCCGAATTAACGTTTTTTTAGAATTTAAATAGTTTTAGCTACTAATCTTCTATTACTATTGATTCTATTTTATCTCCTTCAGTTATAGCGTCTATAAAGTCAGCACCTTCCACCACCTTACCAAAGCAAGTATGATTACGATCTAAATGAGCCGTGTTATTTCTACTGTGGCATACGAAGAACTGTGAACCTCCTGTATTTCTTCCAGCATGAGCCATAGACAATACTCCTTTATCGTGAAATTGATTATCTCCATCTAATTCACAATCTATTGAGTAGCCAGGCCCTCCTGCGCCAGTTCCATCTGGACAACCACCTTGAATAACAAAATCTGGAAGTACTCGATGAAAAGTTAATCCATCGTAATATCCTTCTTTCGCCAACTTCACAAAATTTGCTACTGTTTTTGGAGCATCATTCTCATAGAATTCAACTTCCATTGTTCCTTTTACGGTATTGATTTTTCCTTTCATCCTGCGAAGTTAATTAATGATCTTTTGTTCGCAATGAAAACCTTGGTTTAAAGTTTGGTAGAGGGTGGGTGTTTGGTAATAAAGGTTTGGTGCTAGGTGATAGTTGTTTGGTGCTAGGTGATAGTTGTTTGGTGCTAGGTGATAGTTGTTTGGTGCTAGGTGATAGTTGTTTGGTGCTAGGTGATAGTTGTTTGGTGCTCGGTGATAGTTGTTTGGTGC
>JBLIOB010000097.1:0-13679 GCA_047639575.1 Parvicellaceae bacterium | reverse complement strand
GCCATGAAAGCTCGCGAGAAGGATAAGCTCGCAGCTTTAAGGGCAATTAAAGCTGCGTTTATAGTTGAAGCCACTAAGGAAGGTGGAGATGGATCAGTTTCAGATGAAGCTGGCGTTCAGCTTATAATTAAACTGTACAAGCAAAGAAAAGATGCAGCAAAAATATATGTGGAGCAGGGCAGAGATGACCTTGCAACTGACGAGATAGATCAAGCCAAAGTTTTAGAGGTTTATTTGCCAGCTCAAATGAGCGAAGAAGAAGTGAGAGCTATTGTAAAAGAGGTGATTTCTCAGGTAGGTGCTTCGGGACCACAAGATATGGGCAAGGTGATGGGTGCCTCTATGGGAAAACTAAAAGGGAAAGCTGATGGAAACGTTATTTCAAAAATTGTTAAAAGTGAATTAACCGGAGCTTAGCTTCGGTAGAACTTGTTGTTCATTCCCCCATTTCGTTAGATTTTTCAAACGGGATGGGGGATTTTTTTTGGACTTTTTCTTGAATGAACAACTGTATTTGCTTTCGTGAAGCATAAGAGGTTGTCCAGATTATTCCAATAAGTAAGATCCACAGTAGCGGAGCATATATGAAAAATGTAACTGGACTATAGAGGATAGTGGCTTCAGGTAGGAGTATTGGGAAAAATAGAAATAATGATGAAATTATGCACGCGTGTAACATTCCTTTTGCAATTCCTACCTGGTATAGGTAAGCGTTGCCTTCAAGCTTCTTGATAGTGCATGTCGGCTGAAAAACGCTCTTTCCTTCAGGTTCAAATTGAATTAAATCATCATTGATTTCGGAAATAATTAATTTTTTTAGCTTCCCAAGTACTTGTACGTCAACATGCTCTAGCTGCTTTGAAATTTCAGCTAAAGAGTTGTTAGATTCAAATCTTCTACTTGATTTTGGAATGACTCTCCAAGGTCGGGTCATTTAATTATAAATATGCAATACACTACCATTGAAATCAGTACGATATTGATGTAAAGGCAATGTAGCAGGTCCCTGAATTACACTTCCATCTACTAGTTGATAGATACTGCCATCACAATCACATGCAATTTGAAGGCCGGTTGAGTCAATTGAGGCTGCTCCACAAGCTGTTTCAGAATTATAGGTGCAATGCCTATCGTATGCATTAAAGGTGTTGTCAAGTTGTCTGTATACTAGAATTCCCATAGAGCCTCCACCGATATATTCAGATCCGCCAATTGAGGTTAGCTTAAAGTAGCTAGGATTGTCAATGTTAATATATAGGTCTACATTGATATAGGGGATGGCTTGCGGCTGAGGTTTACAACCGAACAAAAACATTCCGAAGAACGAGCACAATAAAACGTAGTATGTAAAGCGTTTAATCACTAGTGGATTTTGCGTAAATTTACAATAATTAAGAATTCTTTTCAATGAAGTCAAAATTAGTCATATATATAACTGCATGTTTCCTGGTTTTATTGCCTGCTACTTTGGTGCCTCAAAAATCTTATGCCCAAGAAGAGAAGACCGTGTCTACTAAAAAGCAGAACAAGAAAAACCGAGATACAAAGGGTAATGCTGAAGAGAAGAAGAGTCAAATGAAGGACGTGAGCAAAGAGCTGAGTAAAAAGCACATGAGAATTCAAAGCAAGGAAACACGAAAACGGATGAAACAGACTAAGAAAAAGTCTAAACGTCTAAAAGCAAACAAAAAAGAGCCGTTTTTCAAGAAATGGTTCAGGAAGAAATAGGGAAAAGATCTTTTTGCCTTTCTACATTAAAGCGCTGTGAACTGCCCTGTTGTTAAGGATGTGGGGTTTGCAGGAGTTTAAAAATCATGAATCTACACTGTTAGACATGTATATAATTGAATCATATTGAAGAGCCTGCCTTGCTATATCAAAACAATTCCAAGTATTTTTGAATAGACCGAAAACGGATTCAGGCACCCGATGCCTAAATTCATTTGGCCGAAAATAAGATTCCCATTGTGTAATTGAAATTGACATGTTACATTTATAATAAGTTTAGATCGGATAAGTAAATTTCAACCTGTTTACACGATGTGATCTAAATGCAATTTTTATGACGATTAAACACTGATTGATTCTTTGTGTTTACTGTTTTAAAAGTTTTATATTTACGCGCTTTGTTTTGAGTAGGTATTAAAAATTTTATTGGAAAACTATGTTACGAAAAGTTTACGCATTACTTGTAATTATCTTGTTGTCAAGCAGTTTCGCTGTGGCTCAAAGTGGTAAAATCAAGGGGAAAGTTCTTGATAAGTCAACTGGCGAAGGTGTGCCTTTCGCTACAATTAAAGTATATAAAGACGGTCTGCTGAAAAGTGGGACCGAAACAGATATGGAAGGAGAGTACCTAGTTAGCTCATTAGATGCGGCTAAGTATGACCTTGAAGTTGAAGGCTTTGGATACATCACACAGCGTATTGAAGGCGTAGTTGTAAGTGAAGGAAAAATTCAATTTGCTGATTTTAAATTATCTAGTGGAGATGGCCAAACAGGCGAAATGCTAGATGAGGTTGAAGTCATTCATTATGAAGTTCCGTTAATTGATAAAGATGGTGGAGCATCGGGTGGAACTATCACCGCAGATGATATTGCCAAAATGCCAGGACGATCTGCTGCTTCTATAGCTGCTACTGTTGGTGGTGTTGGTTCAGATGCAAATGGAAATATTACTTCGGTAAGGGGAGCAAGAAACAATTCTACTTATTACTACATTGATGGTATTAAAGTAAGAGGGTCTGCTGGTCTTCCGAAATCTGCTATTCAAGAAGTGACAGTTATTACTGGTGGTCTTCCAGCGAATTATGGAGATGCAACTGGTGGTATTATCTCAATTACTACAAGAGGTCCTTCAAGTTTCTACTTTGGAGGTATTGATATCCTTTCTTCAGGAATCAAGCTTGGAGAAAACACATATGGTTTAGATAAATACGCATACAACCTTATTGAAGGTTCATTGTCTGGGCCATTATTGATGAAGAAAGATACAGCTGGAGTGAAAACAGAACCATTAATTGGTTTCTTCTTCGCAGCTAACGCAACTTCTATTGCGGATTCTAGACCAACCGCGTTTAGCTCAACAAGATTAAATCCAGATGTAAAAGCTGGACTTATTGATGCTCCACTTAGACCAACTGGTACAGGTCAAGGGGTGTTTTACAATACTGATTTCTTAACAGCCAACGATTTTGAAGAGGTGCAATACAGACAAAACATTGGTAGAAAGGCGGTTACGTTTTCTGGGAAAATTGATGTTAACGCTGGTCCTACAGTAAACTTGACGTTTGGTGGATCTTTAGATTGGAACACTTCGTTTGGAGGTGCTTCTGGATTTGATGTGTGGCAAAATTCAGTGTTTAATTATGACAATAACCCGAGAACCACTAATTTCTCTTGGAGAGCATATGGTAGATTTACACAGCGATTTACAAATTCATCTGTTGATGATGAAGACTTGGGCGAAGGAGAAGAAGCACCAAAACCAGCATTAATTAAGAATATCTACTATACGGTAATGGCAGATTACTCAAAGTTCAATCAACAAGTAGAAGATGATTCGCATGGAGAAAACCTTTTCAATTATGGGTATGTAGGTAAGTTTGAGACGTTCAGACAAAACTCATATAACTTTAATAATGATCTTCAAGCATTGGAGCATAATGGATTTGATGATACATTAGTACAATTCACAGCATCTGAAAAGAATCCAGAACTTGCTGCAATTACTAGTCAGTATTATGATATATACGATGATCCAAGTGAGAATTATGAAAATTTCACTCAGATTCTTGATGGGAATGCACTTCTGAATGGAATGTTGCCTAAGTCAGTTTATGGCATTTGGGCAAATATAGGTTCACAGTATAACGGTTTTTCAAGAACGGACAACCAGCAATTTAGAGTAACGGCCATGGGATCTGCAGATATTGGAAACCATGCGGTATCTATAGGGTTTGAATATGAACAAAGACAAGATAGAGCGTTTTCAGCTTCCCCGGTTGCACTATGGACACAATTACGTCAGTTAACAAATAATCATATTACTGAGCTTGATTTCTCTCAACCAACAATTTCTCAGATCGGTTCAATTACTTTAATCGACTATGCGAGGTTGAATGCCGCTCCTGGTGATTATGCAGGCTCTGATGCACAAGCTTACTTTGATTATAACTTGAGAAATGCTCTAGGCCTAGATCCCGATGGTACTGATTTTATAAATGTAGATGCCATTGCCCCTGAAGATTATGCTGCTTACGGTGGATTAGGACTGTTCTCTGCAGATGAGTTGCTGAACAATGGAAATAACTTCGTTTCTTATTATGGTTATGACCATACTGGCGCTAAGACTTCGAGCAAGCCTAGCTTTGATGATTTCTTTACAAAGCAAGATGACCTAGGTAACTTTACGAGACCGGTTGCTGCTTTTGAACCAATTTATGCATCTGCTTACTTGATGGATAAATTTGCGTTCGATGATTTAATCTTTAACGTAGGTGTAAGGGTTGATAGATTTGATGCAAACCAAAAAGTATTAGAAGATAAGTTCTCTTTATACCCAACAAAGAAAGTTAGTGAAGTTGCAGAGTTTAACCATCCAACGTCAATGTCGCAAGATGCTGTCGTTTATGTTAACGATGTATACAATCCAACTTCTGTAAACGGATATAGATTGGATAACCAATGGTTTAATGCTGACGGTACTGAAATTACAGATCCAACGCTTATTTATACTGCGGCTGGTGTTGCGCCCTATTTGGCTGATGGAGTTTCTCCTGACGATGAAGTAAGCTCAAATGCTTTCATTGATTATATACCGCAAATTAACGTGATGCCTAGAATAGCATTCTCATTCCCGATTTCAGATGAGGCCTTATTCTTTGCTCACTATGATGTTCTTACAGTAAGACCTAATGTTGGAAACAGATTAGATCCTCTAGATTACTTTTACATGAAGAACAGATCAAGTACTGTGAATAATCCAAACCTAAGGCCATCGAAAACAATCGATTATGAATTAGGGTTCCAACAAGTGCTTTCTACTAGCTCTTCATTGAAGATTTCAGCTTTCTATAGAGAACAAAGAGACCAAGTTGCTTTAGTTGCGGCTACTGGTGCATTCCCAAGAACATATACAACCTATGGAAATATTGACTTCGGAACAGTTAAAGGTTTCACGGTTGCTTATGACCTAAGAAGAACTGGTAACATCTGGATGAGAGCAGCATATACACTTCAGTTTGCTGAAGGAACAGGTTCTGATGCATCATCTGCATTAAACCTTGTGAATACTGGTCAACCAAACTTAAGAACGATCTTCCCATTCAACTATGATCAAAGACATGCAATTACTGCAACTATTGATTATAGATTTGGAGATGGGTCTGATTACAACGGGCCAGTGTGGTTCGGTAAACAAATCTTCAAGAATTCTGGTGCCAACTTCGTAGCTAATCTTGGTTCTGGAACTCCGTATAGTGGACAATCAAACATTACTGCTTCTGCATTAGGTACTAATGGTCAGCTGGAAGGAAACCCGAATGGGGCGAGAAAGCCATGGCAGTTTAGAGTTGATGCTCAGTTCGATAAGAACATAGTATTGAAATTCGGCAAGAATGATGAAGGTGAAGCTAAGAAAGTAGCTAATCTTAACATCTATCTATTGGTTACTAACTTGTTCAATACTCAAAACATCTTGAGTGTATATAGAGCAACAGGTAATGCAAATGATGATGGTTATTTGAATGCTGCACAATTCCAAAATACAATCGAATTACAGAATAGTGAAGAAACGTACAGGTATCTATATGCTTTGAGAGCGAATAACCCTTTCAACTATAGTACCCCAAGACAAATCAAGTTAGGTGTAAAACTTGATTTTTAATAAAGAACTTTTACGATCAATAGATTAATAAGATGAGAAAGTCAATTAGAATAGTAACCGGAGTAATAGCATGCTTGCTAATTAGCAATGTTTCATTTGGGTGGAACGATGCAAGTAAGTCTACTTCTAATAATGGTAATGGGAAACCGAGTACTGTAATTGGAAAAGCTGCAAACTGTGCTCCAGCTTCAACAACAAATCAACTAGAGTTGAATAATGTGAAAGCATTAATTGAAACTGGTGGGTCAATGTGGCAAGATAGGTCTACTAATAATGCAGCTTACGAAGTGCCAGTTGGTTCTGGAAACACTTCAATTTATGCTGGTGCATTATGGTTGGGTGGAGTTGATGTTAACAATCAACTTAAAATTGCAGCTATTCAGTTTAGAACAAACGGAAATGACTTTTGGACTGGTCCGTTAACAACAATTCCTGGTACTGGTAACGGTGCGGATATTAGAGATTTTGGTCCTGCTGAAATTGAACCAGATGTTTGTGACGCTTATGATAAATTTTTCATCACAACAAGATCTGAAGTTCAGGAATTTAGAGGTTGGTTCAGATGCGGAGAGGATCCTGATTGTGACCAAGGTGTGGATTATGCAGGATATACAATTCCAAACAGTATCATAACTTGGCCAGCACATGGAGACATTGGTCGATTTCAAGATTTATACTTAGCTCCGTTCTACGATTATAATAACGATGGTGTTTATAATCCAAATGAGGGAGATTATCCTAAGTATGATTTAGACAATGAATTTGATTGTTCTGATCCAACTAATAGAGCTGCAAGAGCAATCTTCGGTGATGTTAACTATTGGTGGGTATTTAATGATAAAGGAAATATTCACACGGAAACTAATGGTGATCCCATTGGAATGGAAATTAGAGCTCAGGCTTTTGCTTTTGCAACTAATGATGAAGTGAATAACATGACATTTTATAACTATGAAATGATCAACAGATCTACTCAAAAATTAACTGATACGTATTTTGGTCAGTGGGTTGATGCTGATTTAGGTTGTTCAGAAGATGATTATGTTGGTTGTGACGTTAGTAGAGGTTTAGGTTTCGCGTTTAACGCAGATGGAACTGACAATGATGGTTGTAATGGAGCTTTACCTTATCAAGGTATTCCACCAGCTGTTGGAGTTGATTTCTTTGAAGGACCATACCAAGATAGTGATGGTATTGATAATGCACTAGGTATTGGTACAAATGAAGCAGTAAAAGGTAATGGTATTGGATATGGAGATGGTATCGCAGATAACGAAAGATTCGGAATGAGATCGTTCCTATATATGAACAGATCAGGTACGGGTTTAGGCCCATTTGCTGCCGATCCAAGTTTTGGAGTTGATTATTATAACTACTTAAGAGGTATCTGGTTAGATGGTACTGGATTCGTTTATGGTGGAACAGGTCACGTCTCTGATCCAGCTGCTACATCTGTAGAATGTGATTTCACTTTCCCAGGAGATTCTGATAAATTAAATTGGGGAACTGGTGGTTTAGCGCAAGCTCCTTGGGATGAAGTTGCAGAGGCAAATCCAAAAGGAGATAGAAGATTTTTACAATCAGCTGGTCCATTTACATTGGAACCTGGTGCATTGAATAACATTACTGTTGGTGTGGTTTGGGCAAGAGCTACAACGGGTGATAACGTAGCTTCGATTGAGGCACTTAAAATTGCAGATCAAAAAGCGCAAGCGCTTTTCGAAAACTGCTTTAGAATTATTGATGGACCGGATTCTCCAGATATTACTTTCCAAGAATTAGATAGAGAGTTAATCCTTTATATCTCGAATTCTTCTGCTGGTAACAATGGCGATGAGGATTATGAAGTATCAGATCCATTTATTATTGTGCCTGATTCTTTAATCGGTACGCCAGAAGAATATGATACTAGATACAAGTTCCAAGGATATCAAATCTTCCAAGTAAAAGATGAGACTGTAGGTCCTTCTGATCTTGAGAATGTTGATTTGGCAAGACTTCTTGCACAAGTGGATATCAAAGACGGTATAGGTCAATTAATTAACTATGAGTTTGACGAAACAATTGGTGTGGCTGTTGCTAACGAAAAAGTTGATGGAATTGACGAAGGAATTAAACATTCTTTCCAGGTGAAATTAGATCTGTTTGCTCAAGGAGATAATAGATTAATTAACCATAAGACATACCATTATATGGCGTTGGCTTATTCTGAAAATAATTACAAATCATACGATCCATTAGATGCATTGCAGTTAGATGGTCAAAAGAAACCTTACTTGGCAGGACGTAAGTCTGCAGTGGGTGCGATTAAATCTTTTTCAGGTATCCCACACATTCCAGCACCAGAGTTAGGTGGAAGTGTATTGAATTCTGAATATGGAGATGGCCCAAAGATTACACGAATCGAAGGAGTTGGAAATGGCGGAACAAACGCAGTTGATTTAACAGCAGCTTCTGAGGCAGCGATTGTAGCTACATTCAAATTGGACGAAGTAGAATACCAAAATGGAGCAGGACCTGTAAGCGTAAAAGTTATTGATCCATTGAATGTTGTAGCCGGTGATTATGAGCTAAGAGTAATTAAAGACACTTTATCATTTTCAACAATGGATTCAGCTAGCTGGGTTTTAACAAACGTAACAACAGGCGAACAGATTTATTCGGATCAGACTATTGCAGTAGATAATGAGCAGTTGATTCCAGAATGGGGAATCTCAATTCAAATGTTCCAGCATAAATACACGCAGCCTTATTCAAGCGCAATTTATACTGAGTTCTTAGAAGCAACAATTGAGTTTGGAGATTCATCGAACCGATGGTTAAGTGGAGTTCAAGATCAAGATGGAGTAAATGCTTATAACTGGATTCGTTCAGGAACAGCAAACGAAACTGTAGATCCTATAACGTATCCAGACTTCTGTGATGATCCGGCTGCATTTAATGATAATGTAGGTATTGATGATGAAGAGAAGTATGAGTCGATCTTAGAAGGAACATGGTCACCATACCGATTAGTTTCTAAGCGTTGTGCAAACACAATCGTAGGAGTTGATTATCAATCCACAGTAACTACTTATGATTTGAACTACTTATCAAGTATTGATGTTGTAATCACTTCAGATGAGTCAAAATGGACGAGATGTGCAGTCGTAGAAATGCAGTCAGAAACTGTATTAGCAGAAGGTGGAGCATCTCACAGTCATGCCCGAGAAGGACAATCAGTAGGAAAAGACGGGTTGCCAGATGGAACAGGAACAGGAATGGGTTGGTTCCCAGGTTATGCAATTGATGTAGAAACAGGAGAACGACTGAATATGGCTTTTGGAGAAGATTCATGGTTAGGAGGCGATAATGGCCGAGACATGATGTGGAATCCAACGGCAAGGTTTGGCTCAAACTTTGGAGACATTATCTGGGGTGGAAAACACGCAATCTATGTATTTGGAAACCGTAAACGATTATCAGGATCTCCTGCAACATCCACGGATATGCCAGAATACGATGGTGGAACGTTTATCGAAGCTAACTTGGTAAATGGAACAGGATCATCACCTCTCAAGGTTTGGAGATCATGTATGTGGGTAGGAATGCCGTTATTGGATTTCGATGCATCTGCAGGTACAACATCAGATCCTTATTCATTCATCACATCAGATGTTAAAGTAAGAATTAGAGTTGCAAAACCATATGAGAAGTATGCAACAAAAGGTTACTACTTGTCACCAATAGGAGATACAACTAATGCAGAGAACCAATGGTATCCATTGTATAATTTCTCTACAGGAGATATTGCAACAGATTTATCTGTGGATACAACAGCAGTGAATTCATTAGACTTGATTAACGCAGTACCTAATCCGTATTACGCTTATTCAAGCTATGAAACGAATCCATTGGACAACAGAATTAAAATCACAAACCTACCAGATATATGTACAATTAACATATATAATACGGCAGGGACTTTAATCAAAACGTTTAGAAAAGATAGTCCAGTTACTTCGCAAGATTGGGACTTGAAAAATAACGTTGGAATTCCGATCGCTAGTGGATTGTATATAATCCATGTTGATGTTCCAGGAGTTGGAGAGAAGATTGTGAAATGGTTCGGTGCGATGAGACCACCAATTTTAGAGAACTTCTAGAGTAATATTATAATTAGTAAGAACAAATACATTATAGATAGAATGATGTTTAAATCGAAAATAATAACAGCAACTCTTGCCTTAATGGCATTAGGATCAACAGTATCTTTTGCAGGTAACGAAGATCGAGCTGGCTCAGCAGGAGCAGGTGAACTTTTAGTTAATCCATGGGCACGAAGTGCTGGATGGGCTGGGGCAGGAATGTCATGGGTAAAAGGAATTGAGGCTCAGTTTTCAAACGTTGCTGGATTAGCATATTTAGGGAAAACAGAAATCATGTTTACCAACACAAATTGGCTAGGATCTGCAGGCATTGGAATGAATGCAATCGGATTCGGACAACGAATTGGTGAGACTTCTGTGATCGGAATTGGAGTTGTGGCGAATAGCTACGGAGACATTCCAATTACAACTACAGAAATTCCTGAAGGTGGCATTGGTACTTTTAAGCCACAAGCCATGAATTTCAATTTGTCTTTTGCTAAGGAGTTTACAAATGCTATTTCTGGTGGAATGAACTTGAAAATTCTTTCTCATTCTATTTCAAACCTTAAAGCGCAAGGAGTTGCATTGGATGCTGGAATTAGATATTCTACTGGAGACAAAGAGAAAATCAAATTTGGTATCACATTGAAAAATGTTGGTCCTCCAATGAAATATAGCGGTGATGGTCTGTCTATCGAAACACAATATGTGTTTTCAGGTCAACAATCTGCAACGAATCAGAAAGTATCAAGCTTCGAATTACCGTCATTGGTTAATCTTGGAGCTTCTTATGATTTTAGATTTGGATCAAGTAATGCTGCTGACTCTACTGGAGCAGAAGCTGCTGAGGATGCTGGAGATTCAGACATGCATGTTTTAACTCTTGCTGGAACTTTTACTTCTAATTCTTTCACTAGAGATCAGTGGAGAGCAGGTTTGCAATATGCGATGAGAACGCCTAAAGCAAATTTCTTCCTAAGAGCTGGATTAGTTTATGAAAAAGGAATGTTTGACGCTTCTTTATCAGCAACCGCTTTAACAGGACCTACAGCTGGATTATCAGTTGAGATTCCAACTGGAAATAATGGAGGATCAATTGGAGTCGATTATTCTTTTAGATCTTCTAATCCTTTTGGAGCAATTCACAGTATTGGTATTCGAATTGACGTTCGATAAATAAACAATACTTTAAACTTATTTAAAGGCTTTTCGATTGATTTCGGGAAGCCTTTTTTGCTGAATAAAAGGTATCTTGAGCCTTGAAAACTAATGTGTTGTTATGAGTAAATTTGTCTTGAAATATTCTTTATTACTTATCTGTGTATTGTCCATAAATTCTTCTTATGCTTGGAAGGATCGAGATGCGTTGGCCGCAGGTCAAAAGAACAAAGGAAACTCGGCTATTTCCAAAGCGGCAAATTGCTCTCCGGCAACTACCAGCACAACGCTATCATTAAACAATGTGAATGCTCTAATTGAAGCAGGTGGTTCTATGTGGCTGAATAGAGGCTCTAATGTGGGTACTTATTATGTGCCAGCTGAATCAAATAACTCCTGTATGTATGCTGGTTCACTTTGGTTGGCGGGAGTGGATGTTAATAATCAGCTTAAAGTAGCAGCACATCAATATAAAACTGGAAATGATTTTTGGGCAGGTCCGCTTTCAACAGTTCCCGGATCAGGAAATGGCACGAACATTAGAGATTTTGGACCGGCTGAAATTGAACCAGACGTATGCGATGCGTATGATAGGTTCTACATTACATCAAAACAAGAAGTTGCAGAATTCAGAGGATGGTATAGATGCGGAGAAGATCCAGATTGTGATCAAGGAATAGAATATGCCGGTTACACGATTCCGTCAAGCATTTTAACTTGGCCCGCCCATGGAGATATAGGACGGTTTCAAGACCTATATTTAGCACCATTCTACGATTATAATGACGATGGTGTCTATAATCCAAATGATGGGGACTATCCAAAATATGATTTAGATAGTGAATTTGATTGTTCAGACCCAACAAACAGGGCCGCAAGAGCAATCTTCGGTGATGTCAATTATTGGTGGGTATTTAACGATAAAGGAAATATTCATACGGAAACAAATGGAGATCCTATTGGAATGGAAATTAGAGCACAAGCTTTTGCATTTGCTACCAATGATGAGATCAATAACATGACTTTTTACAATTACGAGCTAATCAATAGATCGACTCAAACATTAACGGATACTTACTTTGGTCAATGGGCCGATACAGATATCGGTGGATATGATGATGATTATGTTGGTTGTGATGTAAGTAGAGGCTTAGGCTTTTGCTATAACGGAGACAACTTTGATGATGCGATTGGTTCAGCCAATGGTTATGGAGCGAACCCACCTGCCATAGGAATTGATTTCTTTGAAGGTCCTTACCAAGATTCTGACGGTATTGATAATGCAATTGGAATTGGATTCAATGAAGCAGTAAAAGGAAATGGAATTGGATACGGAGATGGTATCGCGGATAACGAAAGATTTGGAATGAGGTCGTTTCTATACATGAATAGATCAGGTACTGGATTGGGCGCATTTGCAACAGACCCGGTTTTCGGAATTGATTATTACAATTACCTGAGAGGTATTTGGTTGGACGGAACAAGTTTTGTTTATGGCGGAACTGGCCACGTATCTGATCCAGCGGCCACCACGGTAGGATGTGATTTTACATTCCCAGGAGATTCTGATGAGTTGAATTGGGGTACTAATGGAATTCCTCAAGCACCATGGGATGAATTTTCAGAAGGAAACCCGGAAGGAGATAGAAGAACATTGCAAGCTGCTGGTCCATTTACTTTGGAACCAGGAGCCTTGAATAATATCACAGTTGGTGTGGTTTGGGCGAGAGCTACAGGTGGAAACAATGTTGCTGCAGTTGAAGCGTTAAAAGTAGCTGATCAAAAAGCACAAGCGTTATTCGAAAATTGCTTTAGAATTATTGATGGACCAGATTCTCCTGATATTACGTTCCAGGAATTAGATAGAGAATTGATCCTATATATTTCCAATTCACCCAATTCAAATAACGCTTCAGAAGATTATGCTGTTGCAGATCCTTTTATCATTGTTCCTGATTCTTTAATTGGAACTGCTGAAGAATGGGATACTAAATATAGATTCCAGGGATATCAAATATTTCAAGTGAAGGATGAAACAGTGAGTCCTGCGGACTTAGAGAATGTTGATTTAGCAAGGCTCCTTGCTCAGGTTGATATTAAAGATGGAGTAGCACAACTAATCAATTATGAATTTGATGAAACAATTTTGGCTGCAATTGCTAATGAGAAAGTAGATGGACTTGATGAAGGAGTTACACACTCGTTTCAAGTAAAATTGGATCTGTTCGCTCAGGGTGATAACAGACTGATTAATTTTAAAACTTATCATTACATGGCACTGGCATATTCCCACAATGAGTATCAGCCATACAATCCGTTAGACCCTTTAGGACTTGAAGGACAGAAAAAGCCTTACTTAGCTGGAAGAAAAGCGGTAAGTGGAGGAATCAAATCCGTATCAGGTATCCCGCACATTCCAGCACCAGAGTTAGGTGGAAGTGTATTGAATTCTGAATATGGAGATGGCCCAAAGATTACACGAATCGAAGGAGTTGGAAATGGCG
>JBLIOB010000096.1:0-13846 GCA_047639575.1 Parvicellaceae bacterium | reverse complement strand
TAACGTTGTTGTTGGCCAAATCTTGGTCTATACCAATCAGGTTTACATCGTAATTTAATACGTATCCCTCATCTAGGTAGTAGTGGAACTCAATGTATTTTCCAGCATTGCTTGTTAAGGCGCGAAGCTTAATGCTCTTTGAAGTTGACTCTGCTAATTTGAAATTAAGATCCTTCGTATTCAAGAAGTCCTTAGTGCTAGAAGGAGAAATCCTTAGGTTTTGAGTAGTTGAATCTTGATCAAATAATTGGATGCTTTTGTTATTCTCATCATCCGGTATGGAGTCCATGTAGTCTTGATAAGACAAGAATCCTTTAACATTAGCTTGTGCAATTTGACCTCCTTTGGAGGAAATTTTTAGATTTAGCTTTTCATTTTCTAAATAGAAATATTCTTCTTCTGCCTCTTCTGCTGCAACTGCGAAAATTCCATATTGAGAATTTATTCCCTCAGCAATTTTTCGCTGATACTCTTTCTCTCGATCCCCAAGTAGTAAAGAATCGTAGATCGTTTTAAATTTAAGACTATCTCTTTCAGGATGTAGATATGGATTAGTTGCTACCGTTAATTTATAAGCACTGTGAGAGGTGTCCATTGGCTCACCTGAAGATTCTAAGTCAGTTAATGCCTTAATTGTAGCATTATTCATGGCAAACGTATCTGGGATAATGTTACCTGCTGAATCTCGTTGGATTATACCAGCCGAGTCTGTGAGTGGAATTATAGAATTGTCTACAGAAGACGTAATTCTCTCCAAAGAATCTTTTACAAATTCCGCTCGTTTTTCTTCCGCAAGCTCTTTCTGATCTTCATCCCATTTTTTAACTTCCTCTTCTGAAGGTTGATTAAAAACGTTGAATCCTATAAGGACCGCTACTATTATAACTAAACCGATTATTGTTTTCTTATCCATTATTTCTTCTGAATATAAGTGCGCAAAGATAGTTTTTTAAACTACCTAAAGAAGTGAAGACTTGTGTTAAATTCTCATAATATTTGAGAATAGAATACTCGGCCTGAAAAGTAACTGCCATCAGCTATTGGAAACAAAGGAAAAGGAAAGATGTTCGTTTATTGAACCAGTTTTTTTTCTTGAACTGTTGCCTTAACAAATGCATTGAAAATTGGATGTGGATTTGCTACAGTAGATTTGTATTCTGGATGAAATTGCACTCCAACAAACCAAGGGTGATCAGGAATTTCTACAATTTCAACCAACCCAGCCTCCGGATTCATACCTGTTGCGATCATTCCAGCATTTTCAAACTCGCCTAAATATTCGTTGTTAAATTCAAAACGATGACGATGTCTTTCTGTAATTTCTTTTTTACCGTAAGCTTCGTGCATGATTGAGTTTTCAGATAACTCACAAGGATAAGATCCAAGTCTCATCGTACCACCTTTTTCAGTTATATTTTTCTGATCTTCCATCAAATGAATAACTGGATTAATGGTTTCTGAATTGATTTCTACGGTGTGGGCATCTTTATGTCCAAGTACATTTCGTGCGAATTCAATAACCGCACATTGCATTCCCAAGCAAATCCCTAAAAACGGAATTTGTTGTTCTCTAGCGTATTTAACCGCAGATATTTTACCCTCAATTCCTCTAGAACCAAAACCTGGAGCTACTAGAACACCTGCTAACCCGTCTAACGTTTTAGCCACATTCTCTTCCGTTAGTTTCTCAGAATGAATCCATCGAACTTCAATTTCAACTTGATTGGCTGCTCCAGCATGGATAAAGGATTCTGTTATCGACTTATAAGAATCTTTCAGCTCCACATACTTGCCAACTAAACCAATAGTTACCTTTTGCTTTGGGTTTGACCATTTATCAAGAAATGAATTCCAATGCGAAAGATCCGGTGGAGTAGGAGACGGAATGTTCAATTTTCTCAGAACAACTTCATCTAATCTTTCCTCTTTCATTAAAATCGGAACTTCATAGATAGATTTTGCATCTATCGATTCAATAACCGCATCTCGATCTACGTTACAAAACCTTGCGATTTTATCTCTTAAATCTCTGTTTAAATGATGCTCAGTTCTACAAACTAAGATATCAGGTTGTATTCCGTATTCTAATAATGTTTTCACTGAATGCTGAGTCGGCTTAGTTTTAAGTTCACCTGAAGCAGCTAAATAAGGTACGAGGGTTAAATGAATGAACATGGCATCTTCTGCCTTTTCCCATTTTAACTGTCTACATGATTCAACATATGGAAGTGATTCTATATCACCAATAGTTCCACCAATCTCAGTGATTACAAAATCGTAGTCACCCGTATTTCCAAGGATTTGAATTCTCTCTTTGATTTCATCCGTAATGTGAGGAATAATCTGAACTGTTTTGCCCAAATATTCTCCTTTACGTTCTTTTTCAATTACCGACTGATAAATTCTACCGGTGGTAACATTGTTCGCTTGTGAGGTCGGAATATTTAAGAATCGCTCATAATGACCAAGGTCTAAATCAGTTTCTGCGCCATCGTCTGTAACGAAACATTCTCCATGTTCATATGGGTTTAGTGTTCCTGGATCCACATTTATGTATGGATCTAGTTTTTGAATCGTGACTGTAAAGCCTCTGGATTGCAATAGCTTAGCAAGAGATGCGGAAATTATTCCTTTACCTAAGGAAGAGGTAACCCCACCGGTTACAAAAACATACTTCGTTGAATTGGACATGGACCCGTTATTTAGTCTTAAATACGGGATGTAAAATTACAGTATTTCTGCTAAATAACCTGAAATATTTTATGAACATTTACTTAAACTACTACCTAGAATGTTAATGCCATGCTAATACTTGGCATAAATGGTAGCTGATTGATGATCTCATTTTTCTCTGGAATAACGTAGAATAAGTTCTTTCTGCTGTACACGTTAGTAACGCCTGCATTAACTTCTAACTTGGAATATTCTTTAAACAGGAACGTCTTTTTAATCGTAACATCAAGTCGATGATAGGTAGGTAAACGAGAAGAGTTTAAATTTCCGAAAATTGTTGTCAGTTCAGATGTATTGGCATTTGTTATGTCTGTAGACGTTCCATTTTCAAAACCAATTGAATGATAATATCCAGCTCTTGGCGTAAATGGTAGTCCTGTACCAAAATTCCATCTTCCATTAATCTCCCAAGAGTCATCCTTGCCAAATTTAAAAGCCCCTACGAGGTTAATGTTGTGTCTTCTATCAAATATCGGAGCGTAAGTAATAATACCGTCCCATCTCTCAACTTTACCTAACGAGTACACAGCCCATAGATACAGTTGTTTCTTTTTATACTTGATCACAAAATCAACTCCTTTTGCATCACCTGTTTCAATTATGAAATCTTTCTTTAAAATATCGGGTCTCAAAACATTGTCTGCATTGTCTTCAAAAATCTTGTTTCGGTTCAAGTTGGTAACTTGATTGAATTTCTTGTAGTAAGCCTCCACGTTTACAGTGATGTTATCAGAAATATCTACTTCGAATCCGGCAATCGCATGATTTGCTTTCTGAAGTTTGTGCGTTACGTCCTTAACTGAACCATCTTCAAGAATCATCTCATCTTGTAAATTCTCAGGACCTGAAAGGAAACCGTAGAATAAATTGACAACATCTCTATCTGAAGTTGCGGAGATTAAGTTTTGAGAATAAATTCCACCCGAAGCTTTTAGTCTTACTCTATCGCTTAATGCATATTTAATACCTAGCCTTGGTTCAGGAGAGAACGTTCCTAAAGAAGCGTAAACTTGACCTCTAAACGAAGGATTGAAAACCCATAGTCCTTTATTGATCGTAACGTCAACGTATGCTGAAAGTTCCGTGGTGTTTTGATTTTGACTAATTTCTCTTCCAACTGAATTGAAAAATGCAAACTCAGTAGCGAATCCTGCTACTTCAATACCATATTTAACTTCATTTTCTCCCATGAAGTATTTAAAGTCAAATCCGAAATTAAAACCATTTACTCTACTGCTTCTATCATCTAAGTTTCCTTCCTCAATTTTGATTTTGTAATCAGAGAACGACATTTTACCACCAATTAATACAGGTGATCCAGGAGGGACCAGTAACCAGTTGGCACCAACGCCAAAGGTGTTCCAACTTAAATCAGAGATCCCCTGATAACGAACCTGGTCCGTAAAGTTGAAACCAAATAGATTTACATTACTTCCAGTCTTACTATCGAAAGATATTTTTCCGTACAAATCCGTGAAATTAAAAGGAAGTCCAACCGTGTCATTCACATAAGAATAAAGCGTTTTTGAAGATTCTTCCAAGTAAGAATGTTTTCCAGCTAGAATGTATGAGATACTTCCATCACCATCCTCTTTTGCCTTTTTAATAGGGCCTTCTAATAATAGCTTGGCCATAAAAGGCGAGATAGAAACCCTGCCATGCTGACCAGTTGCATCACCATTTCTTGTGGTGATGTCCATAATTGAAGAGATTCTTCCGCCATGTTTTGCACTAAAACCACCTGTGTAAATTTCTGCGCCTTCAATAATTTCTGTTTCAAAAACAGAGAAGAATCCTATAGAGTGAAACGGATTGTAGATGGTCATACCATCAAGTAATACTTTGTTCTGAACAGGAGAACCCCCTCTTACGTAAAACTGACCACCTTGATCTCCAGTAGATATTACCCCAGGAGTTACCCCTAAATAAGAAGCAATATCAGCATCGCCACCTGTGGTTGGGATTTGATTGATATCATCCCTGTCAATTTTTATTACAGAAATTCCAACTCTAGTTGTATCCTTCCGCCTGGAACCGACAATCTTTACACCTTCTCCAATTACATTGGCGTCTTGTAAGTAATATTTTTCCGAGTACGATTTATTAGCCTTAAACGTCATTTCAAATTTCATCTCTTTATGATAAAATTCTTCGATCACCACTGTGTATGTTCCAGGTTTAATCTTGTCTATTACAAAATATCCTTTGTCAGTAGTTGAAAATGCTTTCAAAGGTGAAGTACCTAAAATTTTAATATCTGCATACTCAATCGCCTTCTTAGTCTTCTTATTGTACACTTGCCCTTTGAATAGAGCAGTCTGTCCAAAGGTGTTTCCAATAATGAAAAGTAAAGCAGTTAAAGTTATAATTCGTCTCATTAATCTAATTGTAGGCGCCAAAAATAGCAATATCGTAAAGGTATACAGCAATAATTATTACTTATTGTCGAATACTTAAAAGGTAAAAATACCATTTAACAGGTCACTTAATGGCATTAATATGTAAGGGTGATTGATAATTGTGTGATCGTACCTATTAACTGATGCAACGGTTAGTGCAAGATTCGGAAAACTAATTGTTTCAGTATTTCCTCTGTATTTAAATTAGCAACGCCAACACCTTTGGACTGTAAGTCGGCTTCTCTAGTCCATTCTATAATGCCTGCAAGTCTTTTCGGGTTGTAGAATTGGCTGGCTGCTTTATACTCTTTTAAGAAAAACGGATGAACACCAATCTCCCTAGCCAATGCTTGATCATTTCCTTTGTTTTTCGCAAAATGAAGCTTCATTAGTTTTTGAAATAGACTAAAGATCTGGGGAATTATAAGTACCACAGGGTGATTTTTAGGATTGCTAGCAAAGTATTTGATAATCGTATTTGCTTTTAAAACATCCCTTTTCAATAATGCATTTTGAAATTCAAAAATATTGTACTCTTTAGAAATTCCAATATTTTTTTGAATTATTTCGGAAGTGATTTTAGTACCCTTTTCTACTATGATAGATAACTTATCAATTTCCCCTGAAATTTTTGATAAATCGCTTCCAAGGTATTCAGCTAACATGATAGAAGAACGAGAATCAATAAGAAGTCCTTTTGATTTAACATACGATGAAATCCAGTCTGGAACTTTGTAATCTTTTAACTGATCGGAGGTGAAAAGGCAATGTTTGGCAAAATCTTTTGAAATCGGTTTTCGACCATCCAGCTTCCCATATTTATAGCAAAACACAAGTACTGTTGAAGATAAAGGGTTCGCGAGGTAATCTTTGAAGTCGCCTAAGTTAGCTTTTAAGTTTTGAGCCTCTCTAACAATTACAACCTGTTTTTCGGCCATCATAGGATACCTCTTTGCAGTTGCCAAGATATCCTCAGTAGTGCTGTCTTTACCGTAGAAAATAGTTTGATTGAAATCTCTTTCATGCTCGGCAAGCACATTGTTTTCAATGAACTTAGCAGCTTCGTCAATAAAGTAGGCTTCTTCCCCTTGGAAAAAGTAAATAGATTGATACTTTTTACTTTTTAAATCCTTTATCAGCGAACTATACTCCATTAATTAATCGAAACGAAGATGCCGTACAGTCGTACTGTTGTTTATTAATTCGTTCAGTGATTCTATTCCAATTCGGATGTGCTTATCAACAAATTTTTCAGTAACTAATCGATCACTTTTGTCTGTTTTAACTCCCTCAGGAACCATTGGTTGATCCGAGACTAATAATAATGCACCGGTTGGAATGTGGTTGGCGAATCCAACTGTAAAGATCGTGGCCGTTTCCATGTCAATTGCCATGGCTCTAATTTCTTGTAGATAGTTTTTGAACTTGTCATCGTGCTCCCATACCCTTCGGTTTGTTGTGTAAACAGTTCCGGTCCAATAGTCCATTTCGTGTTCTCTCACAACATGAGATACTGCTCTTTGTAAATTGAAAGATGGCAATGCCGGAACTTCTGGTGGGAAATAATCATTACTTGCACCTTCCCCCCGGATAGCTGCAATTGGCAATACAACATCTCCAATTTTACTTCGCTTCTTCAGCCCACCGCATTTTCCTAAGAAAAGGGCAGCTTTGGGCTGAATTGCAGATAGCAAATCCATAATCGTGGCGGCATTAGCGCTTCCCATTCCGAAATTAATAATCGTAATGTCACCAGAGGTAGCGTTCTGCATCGCTTTATTGGATCCTTTGATTTTCACACCTTCTTGCTCAGCAAAAAGTTTAACATAGTTACTGAAATTAGTAAGTAAGATATACTTGCCAAAATCCTTTAATTCTGTGCCGGTATATCTAGGTAACCAATTGTCTACAATTTCTTTTTTATCCTTCATAAATGTACCTTAGTCGCAAGATGAAAAAATTAAATTTCCCTGAATACGAGTTCAAAGTTAATAGGGATGCTAAAGGAACGCAAATTTTCGACATAGTTAGAAAGAAATTTGTGCTTTTAACCCCTGAGGAGTGGGTTCGGCAGCATGCAATTCATTTTCTTCATTTAGAACGAGGTTTTCCAATTGGGCTCATGGCAGTGGAGAAGGAAATTAAGGTGAATAACATGAAGAAACGGTTTGATCTCGTGTGTTATAATACAACAGGATTGCCAGAAATGATATGCGAATTTAAACGACCTACGGTGCCCATCGATGAATCTACTTTTAAACAAGTAGCCAATTATAATTTAATTTTAAAAGCACCCCTAGTGTACGTAACTAATGGGCTGAGCCATTTCGTGGCAGAAATTAACTTCTCAGATAAAACGCATAATTTCCTCCTGGAGATACCAGATTTTAAGTAAAATATTTGGCCGAATATATTTGTTGAGGTCTTCCGTTTATGTTCAGGAATCCTACATTTCTATAATTCAAATCGACAGATCGCTATAAGGGTTGACGTATTTTCTTAATTTAGGCGCCTAAATTTTATTTTTATGAAGTTATCAGGGATCATTTCGATTTCAGGAAAACCTGGATTATTTAAAGTGTTGTCAAGCAACAAGAATAGTCTGGTAGTAGAGTCTTTAATTGACGGTAAAAAAACTACGGCTTTACCAACCAACAAAATCAGTGCATTAGAGGATATTGCAATCTACACAGAAGATGCAGATATCCCTTTGAAGGATGTTTTCCGTACTATTTTTGAGAAAGAAAACGGTGGAGCAGCTCCAAATCACAAAGGTGATATGGCTGAATTGAAAGCGTATCTAGTAGAGATTCTCCCTAATTACGATGAAGAGAGAGTTTATAACTCAGATATAAAGAAATTGTACCAATGGTATAACGTATTGCATAAAGCAAATGCGTTAGAATTGGAATCTGATGAAGAGGAGCCAGTGGAAACGAAGGAAGCGGAAGTCGCTTCTTCTGAAGAAGAATAACGCCAAACTACATAAATGAACTCCAGCCTCACTATACCTAGTAAGCCTACTCGAAAGTTTTTGCCAGAAAATTTAATCATTGATGATTGGAGTAAGCTCGAATCATTTTTTGATGATTTAAAGAACCGCGAAATTAACTCTAAGGATGAATTGGATAATTGGCTATCTGACCGAAGTGAGTTAGAAGCTGTGCTGGAAGAGGATGCGGGATGGCGATATATTAAAATGACCATCGATACTACGGACAAAGATTTGTCTGAGGTATACAACTTTTTTGTTACGGAAATCCATCCAAAAACGGCTCCGTATGATGATTTATATAATAAGAAACTAGTTGGTTCTGATTTTATCAATACACTCACTGGGCAGGCATTCGAGATATATGTCAGAGGCATTCGAAAGGCGATAGAATTATTCAGAGAGGCAAACATTGACTTGTCTGCTAAAGCAACACAAGAAGCTCAAGTGTATGGAATGACCTCTGGAGCTCAAACGATTGAGTTAAATGGTGAAACCGTTACCATGCAACAGGCATCCAAGGAATTAAAAAGCGTAGACAGGAATCATCGAAAGAAGATCTTTGAAACGATGAGTAACAGACGTTTGGAGGATACAGATAAATTCAACGAACTTTTTGATCGATTACGTGATTTGAGAACTGAAATGGCAAGTAATGCTGGGTTTGAGAATTACAGAGATTACAAATTCGAATCCATGGGTCGTTTTGATTATACGATTCAAGATTGTTTCGATTTTCACGATAGTATTGCACAAGAGATTGTTCCGATCCTAAAAGGGTTTCAGCAGGAAAGAAAAGATTTATTAGGCTTTGATTTAAAGCCGTATGACATGGAGGTTGATCCTTCAGGTAAAGCCCCATTGAAGCCATTTGAAACTGGAGAAGAGTTGTTAGAAAAGTCGATTCAGCTTTTTTACAAACTTCATCCATATTTTGGAGAGTGTCTAGATACCATGAAGGAAATGGGACATTTAGATTTAGTTTCTAAACAAGGAAAATCACCAGGTGGGTATAATTACCCGCTATATGAAATTGGAGTTCCGTTCATCTTTATGAATGCTGTTGGAACTCAACGAGATTTAATAACCATGGTTCATGAAGGTGGACATGCGGTTCATAGTTTTTTAAGTCGTGAATTGAAATTGACTTCTTTCAAAAGCTTACCAAGTGAAGTTGCCGAATTGGCATCAATGAGCATGGAGTTGATCTCAATGGATCATTGGGATGTTTTTTACAAGGATGAATCTGAATTGAAAAGGGCTAAAAAAGATCAGCTAGAAACCTTGTTGAAGATTTTACCTTGGGTTGCAATTGTCGATAAATACCAACATTGGTTATATACTAATCCTACACATACTGTTTCAGAGAGATCTGCGGCTTGGAATGAAATTAATGAATCGCTTTCAGGTGGGTTAGTTGATTGGTCAGATTATCCAGAATCAAAAGCCAATAGATGGCATCAACAATTACACATTTTTGAAGTTCCGTTTTACTATATTGAATATGGTATGGCTCAGTTAGGAGCTATTGCTGTTTGGAGAAACTATAAGAAAAATCCAGAGCTTGCCATTCAACAATACATGGATGCGCTTAAGTTGGGATATACCAAATCAATTCCTGAAATCTATGAAACTGCCGGAATCAAATTTGATTTTTCGCAAGAATACGTAAAAGAGCTTGCTGATTTTGTGAGAGCAGAATTAGAACTTCTTAAGTAATAGATTAAATAATATTTACTTCTCTTTCTAATTCAATCCCATACTTAGTTTTGATCGAAGTCAATATTTCTGTACTTAAATCGAATATTTGGCTTCCAGTTGCCGAGCCATAGTTAACCAGTACCAAAGCCTGGTTTTTGTGGACTCCAAATTCTCCATCAGTATATCCTTTCCATCCAGCTTGATCGATTAACCACCCGGCTGCTACTTTAGTATGGTCTGATCCTGAAGGGTAGTGAGCGATGTCTGGATGGTTTTTAAGAATAACGGCAAAATCTACATTTGAAATAACGGGATTCTTGAAGAAACTACCTGAGTTTCCTATTTCAGCTGGATCTGGAAGTTTGGAAGATCTTATTGCGATCACAGCATCGCTAACATTCTTAATAGTTGGAGAATCAATTCCCATTAATTGAAGCTGTTGATCGATGACTCCATATGATGTATTAACTGATTGATTTTTATTCAATCGATATACCACTGAAGTTATTATATATGCTCCTTTTAAGTCTCTTTTAAAGATACTTTCTCGATAGCCAAACTCACAATCTTCCAGTTCAAAAGCTTCTACTTCTAATGTGCCAATATTCATCGCTTCCAAGTACTGAAAACGATCTTTGATTTCCACGCCATATGCACCAATATTTTGCATCGGACTTGCCCCAACACATCCCGGTATTAATGAAAGGTTTTCAATGCCGGCCCAACCATTTTTAATGCAATGGAGAACAAATTGATGCCAGTTTTCTCCGGCTCCAGCTCGAACAAAATAATGGTCTTCATCTTCATCTATCAATTCGATTCCGAAGAGTTCGTTTTTCAAAACGACCCCATCAAAGTCTTTTGTTAAAAGGATGTTGCTTCCACCACCAAGTATTAATCTTTCTTCTTTTAGAATTTCATCATTAGAAAGTAACTGAGATAGATCATCAATAGTTTGAAAACAGGCGAAAAGCTTAGCCTTTGCGTCTATTCCGAAGGTGTTAAAGGCTTTTAAAGATTTGTTCTTTTCGATGAGCATGTTACAAATGTAATCACCTGTTGATAGATCCTGCGCTAAGTGTCAATCAAGAATCAACAGCAATAATTGAATAACTATGTAGTTACTAGCCATGTTAAAAGAGTGCATTATATTCGCGATGCCCATGTCTAATAAAAGAGTTATAGTATCGGTTACGAATGATCTGGTTACAGATCAGCGCGTGCACAAAGTATGCACCTACCTTCATGAAAAAGGATGTGACGTAACTTTGGTTGGGAGAAAATTTAAGTCTAGCGTTTCACTAAACCGGGAATATAAAACAAAACGAATGCGTTTGCTCTTTACAAAAGGAGCATTATTCTATGCGGAATATAATAAGCGTTTGTTCTTTTACCTCTTGTTTAAAAAGGCAGATATTTTATTGGCGAACGACTTAGACACGCTTCTGGCTAATAAAACAGCATCAAGATTCAAGTCTTGTATATTGGTGTATGATTCACATGAATTCTTTACGGAAGTTCCAGAACTAGTCAATAGACCTCGAGTTCAAAGAGTGTGGGAACGAATTGAAAGAAGGATTTTCCCAAAACTTCAGCACATATATACCGTTAATAAAAGTATAGCCAAACTATATCAAGAACGATATAATAAGGAGATTAAAGTGGTAAGAAATGTTTCTAGGCGATTTGAACCTACTCATATTCCATCTCGAGAGGAATTGGGATTACCAACTGACAAGAGGATTATTATTTTGCAAGGAGCAGGAATTAATGTAGATCGTGGTTCTGAAGAATTATTGGAGGCAATGAATTATTTAACGAATTTCCATTTGTTAATTGTTGGTTCCGGAGATGTTGTTCCGATGCTTAAAAATAAAGCCGAAGGTAGATTGGATGTTACTTTTGTTGGGAGGAAAAATTATGAGACTATGATGGAGTACACAGCTAATGCAGACATAGGTGTTTCTTTGGATAAGGATACAAACATGAATTATCGCTTTAGCCTTCCAAACAAGATCTTCGATTACATCCACGCAGGAATTCCCGTGTTGGTTTCTGATTTAGTTGAGGTTCGATCTATTATTGATCAATATCAAATAGGCGCAGTAATTCCATCTCACGATCCTGAAGCAATAGCCGAATCTATTAGAACTTTCTTTCTTGGACTTAATCAAGAAGAGTTGTCTCAGAAATTAGCTTTTGCCGCTGCTGAATTAAATTGGAACAATGAAACGAAAGTTTTGGATTCTATTTATGATCCAATATTAAATTCTTAACCTTATTTTTGCTTTAGATGTACGAGAAGGCAAAAAAGGCAGCAAAAAAAGTAATCCCAGATAAGATTCTAAAAAAGAATGAATCCTTCATTCGGAGTTTGGTTTCAGCGAGGTATAAAGGCGGGAATTATCTGTGCAACATCTGTGGGTTCCAAATGTCTAAGTTCATCATTCTTGAAAACGGAAATAAATTATGTCCGAAATGCGGCAGTCTTCCAAGGGCTAGAAGGCTGTACGAGTTTCTGCATGAAGAAGTCGGAATCAATGGCAAATCAATTTTGCATTTCTCTCCGTCAAAAGCAATGTCTTCGAGAATTGGGGGTCTTGGCCCCGAAAATTATACGACCACAGATTTTGAAGGTGAGTTCGAAGCACAAGAAAAAATTGACATTACCGATATAAATAAAGAAGACAATTCGTACGATATTGTTATTTGTTATCATGTATTAGAACATATTGAAAATGACAAAAAAGCAATGTCGGAACTATACAGAATAATGAAGCCCGGAGGCAGGTGTTTAATACAGACACCGTTTAAAGAGGGCGAAACGTATGAAGATAATTCCATTAAAGACCCAGCTGATAGGTTGGCTCATTTTGGACAAGAAGACCATGTTAGAATATACTCGGTTGATGGTTTAATGGAACGATTAATTATAGGTGGGTTTGAGGTTTCAAAACGGCATTTCACATCTACAAAAGAGGATTCTCAGGGGTTGGCAGATAATGAGTATATGTTAATAGCTTCCAAGAAATGATATCAATCTGTATACCGGTATATAATTTTGATGTTCGGCCATTGGTTAATGAGTTGATTTCCCAAATAGAAGGGATAGACTGTGAGTTAATTCTCATTGATGATGCCTCCAGCGAATGTGTTTTTAGTCATGAAGAATTAAATGCAAAGACTAAGTTTATAAGGTTAAATGAAAATGTTGGAAGATCCAAGATTCGGAATCTATTCCTATCCGAATCAACTTGTCCTTACTTGTTGTTTTTAGATTGCGATTCTATTATTGAAAAAAAGGACTTTATAGCAACCTATTTGGAAGCGATTAAAAAAGGGAATACAAAAGTTATTTGCGGGGGTAGATATTACCCCGATTCTTCACCTTCTAAAACCCAAATGCTTAGATGGAAGTATGGCGTGGAGTCAGAAAGTAAAACTGCCGAAGAAAGATTAGCCAACCCGTATAAATCTTTCATGACTAATAATTTTTTAGTTGATCGCTCGGTTTTTGAGAAGATTCGGTTTGACGAGACATTGACGAAGTATGGGCATGAAGACACTTTATTTGGTTTTGAGTTGAAGAACAACCATGTGAGAATTGATCATGTCGAAAATGCAATTCTAAATGGAGAATTGGAATCGAATCAACTCTATTTAAGTAAAACCGAACTAGGCGTTAAGAATTTAGTGAAGATCGTTAACTCTATGGATGAGCCAGATGACTTTATTGATGACGTTTACCTTTTAAGTTTTTACCGAGAGGCGAAAGAGAAGGGAAAGATTAAAAACTATAAAAGGCTTCAGTCAATATTTGGAAAACGAATTCTGAAAAAATTGGTCAAAGGTGTAGCCTCGGTGAAGCAGTTTAACTTCTATAAGCTAATGCTACTAGTGAAATACTTGGAAAGCGAAGAGGTTAAAAAGACTAAAACCTAAATTCTTCGGCCTGGGCAAGGTTAATTTCTATTACCGTACCCGATTCTGTTTTTAAAGTTCTTGAAGGAAACTTATTAAT
>JBLIOB010000095.1:0-14131 GCA_047639575.1 Parvicellaceae bacterium | reverse complement strand
AAAAAGTATTGGTAATTGCCTTACAGGTAGTTCCTGCTTGGGGGTTCCCTTTATAACCTTCTTTAGGTTTCCTGCGTTCCAAAATAAAGCCTGAATAAGGTCTTGATCCCTCAAAGGCATTAGTGTAGGTGTCAACAATTGGCTTCCTTTTAACTAAATCAATCATGCTTTCCTGAATTACCTCTTTTTCATCAATTCCCCACGATTCACAAATCGCTTTTATAGTGAAACCAAGCATTGAATGCGACAGAACCTGATTTAGACACAATGCAGGATGATGTTACTTTTTAGAGCAACATTTTTGCTATTTTTACCGTAATAGAGATAATGATACAGTTAAAGAACATAGTGAATGACACACATTCAAACGCTTCAGGGTTTGTCTTTCTAACCTGTTTGCGAGAAGAATTATCGAAGAATAATTCGGCAATTGTGTCACTAGGCGGGACTGGTGCGATGTCGACTTCCTTTATGAATTCGTCCATTGGTGAGTACATTGAGACGAATGGAATTGAGAAGTTTAGATCTTCTGTTAAGTTCGTGGATGTAACTAAGACTTAGTTTTCTATCATTAAGAGCTATTTGCAGCTCGCAGGCTTCGTTAAATAAACGTATAAGATATTTCGGGACGGCCCAATCAAATAGAATTGGGCCTTTTCTGGTTCTGTCGCATTAATTCTACCAAACTTTGAGCTAAATCGGAGGATAGAATGAACAACCCCGCAGCAAGCTACGAGGTATCACCAAATTCAAAATAGTATGAGTTGGTTTTCATGTAACATTTTGTATTCCGTCTTATCTCCTTGGTTTTGAACATACTTTCGAATTACCTCTTCATTGGCGTATTGACCAACCGTATTAATGTAATAGCCATTTGACCAAAATTGACCTCCCCATAAAATTTCCTTTACTTCAGGGTGCAACCGAAATATTTCACGAGCTGTAATACTTTTAATCATTTGTACTACTTCACTTGGCGAAAGGGTCGGAACACTTTGAAACAAAAAATGAACATGGTTTCCATCAAGACCAATCTCTAGGAAGTGAACGTCATATCTTTCTTCTATTTCTTCACAAACTTTAACCAAACTCATTGAAACGGAATTACTCAAAATAGAACGGTTCTGTCGCATTAATCTAAAATTTACTGGTTTTTGTCTTTTTTGACAAAAACTAAAATCCCTAAAGAGTTGATTATTTGCAGTTTATCTTTTTATAGGAAGAGCAATTTTAGTGAAAAACTATTAAAATAAAATTAATGCGACAGAACCCACGTTTGATTCGTTTCGGGTTTCAAATCGATGATTTACCCGGAAACGTTCTATTTATCTGATACATTACGCAGAAGTTTTGTTTCAAAAATAATTATGATTGCGAAGGTTTAAACAAAAAAACGGATTCGTGGAGCTCTATGACAGCTACCCTTCCACTGGGCCTATTTGCGAACATTTGAAGAAGGCTAACTTTATCCAATTTGTTACCATTTGCTTATGCACTTTGTTACTACAGTCATCAGTTCGCTCATTATTCCCCTGACTATCAGATAATTGTATAAGCCTATTCTCAATATGCAATATGTGACGAATCATCGATACTAGCCATTAACCAGTATTGTCATTTGAAGCGGATTAAGTTGGGCGTCAAGGACTTAACAGTACCTTTTTAATAAGATGATTAGAATCTGTTACTCACTATTAAAAATCCTTATCCAATCTGTTACAAAGCTTATGCATTCTGTTACATTTCGTATGTTTTTTGGGGTTCCTGTTTATGCATCTAGTTACATTATTTATCTATTCTGTTACCGGAATTATGCATTCTGTTACATCAGAAGCGCTGAATCATGGACTACAAAGGGCTTCAGGACCCTCTACAAATAGAACTAATTATAAATAATAAATAACAAAAAGAAACTACCTAGTCCAATCTCCTATTCATTCTGTTACATCAGTAAGAAAATGTTAAGTCTCGTTTCTGCTCAGTCATTATGGCATACTGGCGGATTTCGCACCAAATAATATTTGGTTATCAAGAATATACTAAGCTGTTTTTATGCTTTATGTTACACAAGTACTCAAGATGAATCAAAGCGATCTCGGTTCTGAAGCTTCTATTTAGTTGATAAGCAGAGCTTCCCAAGAATTCCTGTAGGCTAGTAACAAAATGCATAGGCTAGTCTACATGTTTAAGCGGAAATGGTTGATTTTGATAACGAATAGGATATGCCGGGCAATCTTTGTAACAAATTGCATAAAGAGGTAACTTTTTGAATAGATATAAGGGAATAAGACATCTCCAGAAGCAAGGCTGAAACGGCAAATTGCTTTGTATTTGAATTGAAGTCAATAAGCAATGTAACAAATTGCATAGGCGGGTAACTTACTGAATAGGGATGAAACATTTTGAATAACTTGGTAACGCTTTGAATATTTGTGTAACTTACTGCATAATTCAGTAACGTTTTGAATACTTTCGTTACTAAACACATAGAATGCCATGGAGGAAAAACAACTGGAACTTCCTTTCGTAGTCAAGAAATACAACAAGCAGCCGAACAAGATTACAATGGCGCGCCAGAAATTTTCTTTATTGCAAAGGCGGATGTACTATACACTGATCAATCAAATTGGCGATGGTGAAAATCTGAATGTAACCGATGATGGTCAAGTTGAAATTCAAATACCTGTTAAGGCACTAAACGAGACAAATTATGTTAAGGTGTATGAATCCGCAAAGGATATGCAGTATTTGAACATAGAATATCAAGACACAAAAACCGGAGAGAACGTAAGCTTGGTGTTGTTTCCGACACTAAAAGCTAGTAAACAAGGGTGGATTCGTTTTTCTGTGAATCCAGATTTGATCAAACTCATTAAACTCAAAGAGGGATATACAAATTATGAGTACCAGATCGTAATGAAGCTCCGATCAACTCACTCCCAAAGAATTTATGAGAACGTCTCCAGATGGAAGGACAAAGGAAAGTGGTACATCTCAATTAAACAGCTTCGTGGAATATTGTCATTGGAAGATAAATACAGTCGTTTTGCAGCATTTGAGGAAAGGGTTCTGAAAAGAGCTGAAGAAGAAATTAACGAGAAGACGGAGCTAACAGTAAGTTATCATTTGACAACTCTAGACTTGTCTCGCACGCCAACTCATATTACCTGGTTTGTAAAAAGCAAGAAAACCATTCGGATCGAAGACAATAGCAAAGATGTATTTTCAAAAAAGGCAAGTAAAGAAATATACATTGACATGACCGACCCAAGAGCTGCAAGGTGCCAAGCCATGTTAATTGAAAGGTTTCAAATTCATAAACGAGAAATTCATAAAGCGGTTATCGAGCAACATTTGGATCGATTTTTTACACTTTGGGTTGATAAATATTATCCAGCTGAATGTGATAAATGGAAAAACATGCCGAATCCATCGGGCGCCTTAATTACAGATTTAGGTCTTGGAAAATGAAACAAGAACTGGAATGGTATAAGTCATCAGTCGATTTGGTTCAGATAATGAAACATTTTGGGTTTCATTTCACCAAAAAGTCAAGTTCAAACAACACCAGATTAAAGCGGATTAAAGAAAATGGAGAAAAGGATCTATACATTGTAAAACGTAATAGCCAGGATCATTTTACCTATTGGTCTCCGTATGAAGAACATGTTAAGGGCAGTACAATTATTGATTTTATCGGGAATGAACTAGGCACTAAAAATATAAGTGACATTTGCCGGTTTGTGGATGATGTTTTAAAAGGGACTCCGCCCCTATCTTCTAAAACAATCAGCTCAAAAACGAACGAAAATAACTTTGATCAAATCCTTTGTTATGCCAAAATATTGACTCGTTCTGATTATTTGGTTCATAGAGGTATAGATGAACTTACCGCGCTTCAATCGCCTTTCAAAAATGTGCTCAAGAACTTCCAATTTCCAGGATCTTCGATTAGTACCAATGTCGCAGCCATACTTTACAATGAAGATGGAGTCTGTGGGTTAAATGTTAGAAATGAAGATTACTCAAGAAACTATGGTAATCGAGAAAGTGGTGTTTTTCTTACTGGTAAAACCAAAGACCAGAACAAACTAGATACGTTCTTTCTAATGGAGAGTTTTGAAGACGCGTTAGCTCATTTTGAGTTGTTTTCCGAAGATTTAGTTAACATGAATATTCGATATGGGGCGACCTCAGGAAGTTTGACTTCATTACAGATTCAAACTTTAGATCGAGTTTTCCGAACACATCAACCAGAAAAAATATGTCTGGGTTTTGATAAGGACATTGCGGGGTTGTTATATGCACTGAAGTTTTTGTGCCAGACAACCTTTGGATTAACGGATGATTTCAAAATAAACGACCATATTATTAAAGTCCTAAAGGAGACCAGCGGATGCACGTTCTCATTTACTCCTGACACACAGATTTATGACTTAGACCACTTCTTTAATCGCCTAGAGACAATTGTAAGTAGCCTTAATTATAAGTCTGCTCTGTATGTTGGCCACCAAGCATTGTTTGAGATTAGCGTTTCAAATGAAGAGATAAGCTTATCGTTCGAAAAGAATAAATTCTCACTAACAAAGCTTTTTGATTTAATTTTAGAGCTCAAATTTGAACATGACTCACCTTTCGAATTGAAACTTTCCCAATTAAAGGATTTCAATGAGGACCTTCAGGCAAAAAAAGGGATTCATTCTCAATGGAAACTAGTCCAAAACGCGGACGAACTGGTACTGGAAAGGAGTTGACTCTGGAGCATATCAAAATATGCCCATATTTATTTAACAGAATAAATTCGAAATTGTACTTCCTACTGGAACTCATTATGAGTTACCAAGAACTTAATTTTTTCAATGAAGATTTAATGTCTTTCTCATGTTGATTCATCCAATCCTCTACGATGTTATTCATCAAATCATTAAGTGTCCCTTGCTCTGCTTCTGTTAATCGCTTTAGACGCTTTTTTAGAGTGGTGTACAAGAAAATGGTGTCACGCTTTTCTGCAGCGAAAGACTCGTGTTTTTCAAAGTACCTGCCGTAAGAATATTTATCCATACTGCCCGGGATAGTAGGTGCAGATGGTTTAATCTCTATCTCTTCTACAGGAGTAATAACATCTTCAGGTTTGATTGCTGAGGCGGCTGCTTCAGACGGGCGGTTAATCCTTTTTTCTACCTCTACTCCACCGCTCAACAATTTGGCAAGAGCTGGATTTGAATAACTTGGTTTTTTTTTGGCCATGATTATTACTTTTTAATTAGGTTGAACATTTCCTCGCAAAAATCCACTAGAAATATGCTATTAGTCTTGTCTTTATAAGCTTTGGCTGTAGACACGTTGTCTGCGAACAAACTTTTCTTATCAGTTAAAAATGATTTCATAAAAGGAATTTTCATCATAGTTCTTGCTTTGTAGATCTCTTTAAAACTATTCATCCGTTTATCAACCTTGTTAAAGAATCCGTGAATCTCGGTTTTGAAGCCTTCTTCTTTTCGCTTGTCTACAACCTGTTGATAGTCATCCAGAAACTCTGTAATGCTATGAATGTCAATCATGCTTGAGCTCGTTGGGATAAAGAGCTTATCCACCATCATGTAGCAAGCAAGTATGCCCGCTTGCCTTGTGTTGCCTGGCAGATCTACTAAGACATAATCATATTGACCCTTGAGAGTTGAAACATAAATTTCTGGGAACAGTTCAGGGTTAAGTGCTGGCACCAAATCATATAAATCATCTTCATTGAATCCTGCATCTATATCAGTCTCACGCAGATAAGTCAATGTCTTTTGGCGGTCATCGCAATCAACAACGCAAACGGTTTTGTTGGTTTTGAAATGGATGTAATTAGCAATCAATGAAGTAATGGTGCTCTTCCCTACTCCACCTTTTAATGATCCAATAGAAATTAATCTTGTATTCATAGATACAAGGGTATTCATATAAAAGCTTAGTTAGTAACAGGTTATCTTGTATGTTTAAACACTTGATTGTTAAGTAATACATGTTTAAGCGAGTTTAAACATAACTTAACACGCATGTTTATGAATACATAAGTAAATAAGAGAGAGTGTAATTGAGTAAATGTGTACAAGTGTTCTTTGGTCGTTTTTAGTGAAGTTAAGCATTGCTTATAAGGTATGCGTTAATATACTATGCCTTCATTTAAATTGTTTACAGTATATTTAAGCATACATTAAACGTATGGACTATTCTATTTCAACAGACTCGCAAGTTCTTGAAGACCTTTGCGATAAACTAAAGCAGCGAAGGTTAAACCTAAACTTAACTCAGAACCATCTGGCTGAAGAATCTGGTTTGCATTTGCAAACAATTAAAAAACTTGAAGCGGGTAGAACCGTGTCGCTTTTAACCTTGATTAAGGTTTTAAGAGCTTATGGGGATCTTAATAGTCTAGAGGTGTTGTTACCGGAAATAGGGGTTTCGCCTATGGAATTACTAAAACTCAAAGGAAAACAAAGAAAAAGAGCATCAAAAAAGAAATGATTCAAGTTGTAGAAATAAGACTTTGGGGAGATAGGGTAGGAGCCTTAAGTTGGAATGCCCAACAAAACCTGGGAAGTTTTCAATACGATCCAAACTTCATTAAGAAAGGAATAGATCTTTCTCCTCTTCACATGCCAATCTCAAAGGACATTATATATACTTTTCCAAGTCTAAACGACAAGACCTTTAAGGGTTTACCAGGAATGTTGTCAGATATACTTCCTGATGATTTTGGAAATACACTTATAAACCGGTGGCTGGAACTTAATCAGATTCCAAAATCAAAATTCACTCCTTTGGATCGGCTATGCTATATTGGAACCCGAGGAATGGGAGCGTTGGAATTTCATCCAGTAAGACACGAGAAAAGCAAAGCCGTTTCAGAAGTTGAAATTGATAAGCTAGTGGCTTTAACCAGTAAAATTCTAAGCAGTAGAGAATCGTTAAAATTAAATGCCAAAGAGGCTGAAGAACTAACTGAACTTATCAAAGTTGGAACTTCAGCTGGTGGTCAAAGGGCTAAAGCAATCATCGGATACAGCCCAGCAACTGAACAAATATGCTCAGGGCAAACTGAAATAGCTGAAGGATTCCAGCATTACCTAATAAAATTTGATGGAGTCACAGATCATTCTTTAAACGACCCTCAGGGGTATGGTAAAATTGAATATGCTTATTACCTTATGGCAATAGATTCTGGAATAGAAATGATGTCATCAAGGATGCTACATGAGAATGGTAGA
Source organism: Parvicellaceae bacterium (assembly GCA_047639575.1). Lineage (GTDB taxonomy): Bacteria > Bacteroidota > Bacteroidia > Flavobacteriales_D > Parvicellaceae > JBLIOB01. The sequence goes on along the minus strand of JBLIOB010000095.1, from coordinate 6,878 downwards.
TCCCATTTTATGACCCAAAGATTTGATCGACTTGGAAATGAGAAAGTGCACATGCAAACCCTCTGCTCGATTGCACATTTTGATTATCATGCAGCAGGTGATTATTCCTACGAAGACGCGTTTTCAATTATGAGAAGATTAAAACTTCCAGCGAACCAGTTCAGGAAACTCTTTAAAAGGATGGTTTTTAATGTCGCCTCAAGAAACCAAGATGACCATACAAAGAACATTTCATTCTTAATGGATCGACAGGGGAAATGGAGTTTGTCACCAGCATATGATGTCACGTACTCCTATAATCCGGATGGAATCTGGACCAACATGCATCAAATGTCAATTAACGGTAAACGAGACGATATAAGTTTTTATGATCTAGTAGAAGTAGCTAAAAGACAAGGCATCTCAAAACCTGAACAAATCATTAACCAGGTAAACTTGTCGATTTCTAAATGGGAGGAGTTTGCGACAATTGCAGGAGTAGAGAAGGGGCAGATTGTAAAGATCAAAAAAGCTTTTCGATTGTTGAACGAATCGTCCGATATAGAATAGAATACAAATAATATTTATTAGGCGCTTATTTCCTATTTCTACAGCAATATTAAGTGCAAAGATCAAAGGATTTCTAGTCGATTAAATAGCTTCTATTGTCGCTTTGAATCAGACTGAAATTCTAAAGCCCTCTTTACTGAATGATTTTAGTCTTATTTGTAGCTGGTTGCATTCTCTATAGTATGTTTTCGATTCACCTCATTGTCGGTTGCTTTCAATTCTATCTTCAAACGAACTTTATTGTATCTTCGAATAGATAGATGTCAGTATCACAAGACCATAGCGAAGTTAATGACGGCTCTCCCTTTGTTAAAGGCATATTTCCAAAAGCAATGTTTTGGGATGTGGATGTTAGGCTATTGTCCATTGAGTTCGATGGAGACTTTATAATTGATCGAGTACTAGCTTGGAATATGGGTCAAGAGGACTTCTTTGAAACCTTAGACAGCTTGTATCCAATTTATTTGATAAAGAGTGTTGCACTGAACTCGAGACAAATAAAAGGTAAAGAAAACATTGAGAGTATTGCCATTCGATACAATCTTGATCCCTTGGCGTTTAATAAATACATTGCCGATTTGAAGAGCAAATATAAAGGTGAAAAATACATCGGAATGGAACCATATAGGTCAGCTGAGCTGTCCAAAGCAATGCAAGAATTTGCTTCAAAGTCTTACGCTAAATTGAGCGAAGAAGAAAAACTTAAACTTGAAGCCCTTGGAAAAGAATATAAAGAGCAAAGGCAGAAAGATCAAAAGAACAAGCCTCCTGGATAAGCTGAGAAGGTAGGGGAGTGGCTAGTTTAATTCGTGTAAATGGCAGATACTAAAACTTAAAACCTGTAGTTCGTTATCTAGATCTTTCTGAACTGTTACGTAAAAGCCATCGACTAAATAAAGTTCATACAAGTATTCATCATTATCATCCGACCACTCCTTTACTTGAGGGTGTTTAAACCCAATTCCTGCAGAATCATGAAAGATGTAATTGAACTGCTCTTCAAAACTCCAGTCCATGAATGTTTGAATACTTAAATCGATTTGGGTCATAGGATTAAGGTACGCAATTTTGCAGATTTATTGTCCATAAAAAGACAATATAAATTCTATTCATTCACAACTTCCGAGGATGTTTTTGTTGATCATTTGATTAAAAATTTAAAAATCATCTCGACCTCACTTTTATCTACATCGTATGGCGGAAAATGTAAACATCTTGGAACTACTGGGAACGTTTGAACACCATCCATTATCCGGTTTGTAATGGTGAAGTTAATTAGGTGCAACCTCCTTAATCGAATAATCAAACGCTCGTTATATACATCATGAGTGTCTTCTAAGCTATGTAGACATTGTATAACTCGTCTATCATAATTAATCTTTTATCATTCAAGCAATTATAAGGATTATATTCAGAAAAGCAACGTATCCGTTGCTAATGTATTATTGGTGATGCAACACATTCGTTGCTATGGACAATAGGGATGCTAAACAAAAAGAGTTCTTAATTAAACTGGGCGAAAGAATCAGAGAGATAAGAAAGTCGAAAGGACTAAGTCAATCAGAAGTTGCCAATATCTGCGGTAAAGAAAGACAGAGTTATCAAAGGGTTGAAACGGGTAATATAAATCCAACGATTTGGTATCTTAACCATTTGGCTGAAGCCTTGGAAGTACCTTTAGCAGAGCTTGTGGATTTATGAAATAAGTAATGAATTCAGAAGATTATTTTTTATAACAAGGACAGGGCTTTTGATTATTATCCAGTCCAGTATTTTAGGAAATTTGTTTAAACGCTAATTCCTGTTTTGTCTACAATATTGAGCTCGTAAGCTTGAGGATTTCTAGCTCATTAAAGAGCTCCCATTGTCGCTTTGAATCTTACTGAAATACGAAAGCCTTCTTTACTCAATGATTTCCATTAAAACTAGGAGCGAAGGGTTGTAAAACTGTCTGCTTAGAGATGAAAAGTAATTTTACAGTCTACCTGTATACATGGCCACAAAGTATTACAGTATACGCGCATTATGGTATATTGGTATTGTAGTATTAAAGTATAGGAGTATTAAAGTATAGGAGTATTACAGTATAGGAGTATTACAGTATACTGGTATTGTAGTATTACAGTATACTGGCATAATTTTGTGTTAGCGGTCTCATTTCGAATGAATTCAAATCCAGAATTTAGAGCCTTGTTTTGTGGAGGTTTTTGTTGCCTGTTTTTGAAAGATCCAGATAAATATTGGAGGGAAGCTCTAATACTCATCCGGAGATTTGCTCTTATAAATTGATCTATAGCAAGTAGGGGAAACACCCGTATGTTTTGCAAACATCCAGGCTTATTCCCCGACTTGTCGAAGGCGGAGCTTCGAGCCATTGGTGTTGTTCCCTTCGGTCATATAAATAGAGAAGTAGTATGAATAGAAAGAAAGAAAAAGAGGTTAGAAATAAGAGAAAAGAGATCCTTTTCAGCGATAGTGACCTTAAGACTATTTCTAAAAAGATTGTCTCGCACAACTCAAAATATCCCGATCAAACTATTGATTTCTTAAAGTATGTTCGCGTAAATGCTCTATCTGGATCGGTTAAAATGAAAGAAAAGACAGCAGTTTTTGATAAAGAAACAATGACGGAACTCAAAATAATTGATAAAAACATTAATCAAATCGCTAAGCGTTTGAACGGTATTGAAGAAAAAGACATGACTGGTTTATCCCTTGAAAGAGTCCTCAGAGAGGTCCAATCTTTAAGAGGTGGTCTAAGTAAAGTAATGATTAAAGTAGGGTCGTGATAGCGAAATTGGAAGCAGATAATATGATTAAAGGTTCATTTGAAGGCGTGTTTCAATATCACGAATCAAAGAAATCCGATGTGTCTGAGATGATATATTCCAACATAGGTGATGGAATAACCTATAAAGAAAGAGCTTCCTATTATGATATGATTGATGTGGTGTTACCAAGGTTAATTATTGATTCAAATGATGTTGGCTACTAGGATTTTTTCATAGCGATTAGTGGTTGAATCTGGTCTGGCAACTGGATTCAAAAAAAAGCCCATCGAGAAATCGGTGGGCTTTACTTGCGTAGAGTAATCTTGTTTATATGAGAAAAATATTCAAATAAATCGACCTTTCGAGTTCCGTACGCGATCTGACTTATCAAATTGATAGACGAAACCAACGTCTTCAAGTAACAACTCCTTTGCCCCAGATAACCGATACGCGTATTGCCGCTGCACAGCAACCCAATTTGCAAGTTTCTTGTCCTGCTGCCAGTTTTCTGGAACGTTCGAATGGCCATGCTCACCGAAATACTTTTTTAGACAATTGTAATTATTCATCCAACATTCCATTCGCTCTTGCTCCAGTTTCCAGGACCAAGGAAATCCAATATGGTCCATAAGGCCTACTTTCCATTCCGGCAACTTGCCTTCCTTTTGTAATTTACGTGTTACCTCTACGAAACGAGCTAATGGCAAATCTGGATTATCCTTTCTACCTGAAGGAACCTTCAGATGCGCATGGACTCTTTTGAACTTTACTAATTCCCGATACTTTGCCATCCAGTTTTCATCCTTATCAGATTCAATTTCAGAGGACCACTTAAAGCCAATCTTGTTTAAAAGGTTTACTTGTCTGGTAGTAAGACGGTCAATGTTTTGGCGTTGTCGATCCGCGAACCCAGACAACATCCGGTACTCCGTTTTTTCACCGCCTAACCTTAGGTTTCCGAAAAGTTCTTTGAACTCAATCAGTTCTTTGTAGTTAGTCATCCACGACTCGCGCGTCAGCTTCTTCAAATCCTCTGACCACAGAATTCCCAACTTATTTAATTTGGAAATGCGATCCTTAGATAATTGTCCCTTTCGCTTAAGCAACCTTTGCGTGTTCACCCATGCCGAAAGTTGTTTGTTCGTTTTGTCCAGGGTTGACACATATGCAAGACCCGTTTGTTCTTGTAATCGCACGAGCTGATCAAATCTCCCTTTCCAAACACGGTCGGTATCCGCCTTGATTTCAACCGACCATTTGAACCCATGGAGGTCTAGAAGGTCCCCGCGCCAAGCAGGCAGTGTCCCCTTCTTTTCTAACGCCCGTTGTTTCAAAGCCCACCGATACTCGACCTCGGTATTTTTCCTTTCAGGCGCATCTTTTAGCCAATGTCGATACCGAAGCAATTTGATCAGCCAGTTGTGATCATGCCAGTTCAACTCACGTTCCTTTTGGAGCTCCTTTACTATTTCTGAAAGTTCAGTGTTTAACAAAACATAGTTATAAGGTTTTAAGCGCATAATTAACACTTTTCAACAGTAGCGCACGATATTGGGTTGTTCAGAACAATTGTAAGTGCGTTGGGAGTCTAATGCCAGGAATAATAGTTTAGAGCGATTCCAATAGCTTGGTTGGATCTTGTCGCGTATCCCAAACCGTAAGAATATCCAATCGATTTCCTACAACATCATAATAAAGGGTGTTTTGTCTTGTAACAGGAACTCTATAACAATTACCAGCTTCAAATCTCTGATATTGAACACTGACTTGAGATATTTGAACTACAAGGTGGTCAAGTTCTACAATGAATGCAATTGCCCGCAACTCTCCCCAGTTTTGAGAGATGTAGTTAAAAATGTTGTCTCGGGTTAATTCAGCTTGTGGAAGCCAGTTAATGCTCAAAGCCATTGTTGGTACTTCTCCATTGACTTTTTATGAGAAGATCCTAGTCCTTGTTTTGCCTCAAGTTTTGCCTGACTAATAGAAGCAAGTAAGGCCTCATCATAATCTTCATTTAAAGCATTGAACGCCACTCTCAACTTACTTTCATCAGTAGTTGACTGAATTAGTTTAATGATCTGCTCTTGAAGTTCAATTGTACTCATATTACAAATATAACGAAAAACGCCCCTATATGTTACCATATCCTCAAATACAACTGACTATTAATTATCAAAAACAGATTAAAGAATTTCAAACGTTGCAAACAGTTCTAGTCTTCTCAGAACAGCGACCAAAACAATATCCAAGAGATGCAGAATAATTACCACTATGTGGATTCTAGGATAGACTACGTTTCAGGTAAGCTGTGCCCTGAATAAATGGGTAAGATGGTAGTCCTAAATTTCTGTGTTTGCCTCGCCCCATTACGTTAGACGAAACAATATTGGTCCCCAGAGCATAACCAGGACTAAAACCCACTAGGGCTAATTAACACCTTCAATTTGAGCGAGTTGCGATTTAGCCAAAGAATTCTTCTTACAGGTTAATTTATGGGATATTTCTGCGGATTTCGACTCTTGTCAATTTATCGAAGTCAAATGACTCACTCGCAGCTCGTTTTTCATTGAATACGTATTCCCCCTAAGGAATCAAGGTTCTATTATTTGCCAAAGGCGTTCACTACAGAGCTATAAAGGCCGGAATCGATGAATGTTGGGGATGCTTGAGGAAGTGCGCGTAAAACACATCCAGCAACCCTAGTGGGTTTTAGTCCTGGTTATGCTCTGGACACCTCAATAGGGGTCCGCTTCTTTCTGTCCACAGGCACAATTTGCGACTTACTAGTCACTATCTTCTTTGTTTCCATGGGCTCGGAATAGCCAAATGACCCAGTGTGAATTAGTAGGGTAGTGGTCTTCAATTTTTGATATTTAAAATTGAATATCATTTGAGGATCTAGAGCGTTGTCAAAGTACCTTACTTCAAAGTGTAAGTGGGGACCAGTCGAATGCCCGGTACTTCCGCCTTTCCCAAGTGTGGCTCCAGCTTTCACTAATTGCCCACTTTTTACATCGATTCTCGACAAATGGGCATAGTAGGTTTCTAGCCCATTAAAATGTCTTACTATTACTAGATTACCATAACCGCCTTGATTGTATCGAGCATATCTAACTTTTCCCGCGAACGCGCAATGCACCTGATCCCCAGTATTTAAATTAATGTCAACTCCTTTGTGCATCTTGCCCCAGCGAGGGCCGAATGGAGAAGTAACACTTCCTACTTGTGGAAGGAACACATTAGGATCTAATTCAGATAGAAGGTTTAATTCTACAGTATCAGTCATGTGCTTTAGGTTGATATCTCTGGAATACGTTTTTCCAGTATGCCATCGATATGAAAAGAGCGCAGCTGTGTCGATTTTCGCGTAAATCTCTTTCGCTAACTCCGCTGTGATTGTATCCACCTTAATATCAGACAAATATTCCCAGCTGTAATCAGTATATCTAACAATTTGTTCCCCTTCGAACCAAATTGTGTCCATTACCAATACCGAGCAATGACTTGTTTGTCCAACTGACGCCATCGAAAACAATAAGAAAAAACAAAGAGGTAGTG
>JBLIOB010000094.1:0-14209 GCA_047639575.1 Parvicellaceae bacterium | reverse complement strand
TTAAATTCTGTTCGTTGATGGTGGAATCTTCCAATAAATGATATCTCTCGTAATAAGCTAGAGCTAGAGATTCATTACCAACGCCTTTATATCCTTGATACAAACATTGACAATTTTCCTTTTGGGGTATAAGAATGTCTAGGGTATCAGCCATATTTAATCCAGTCTGGCACCATTCTATAGCTTTTTTATAATTTCTCATATCAAGATATAGATATCCAAAATTGCTCGAGAGCAAAGAAATGCCAGAATTATCGGCCAACTCTTTTTTCAATTCCATTCCCTTTTCGAATTGTGCTAAAGCTTCTTCATAGTTCTTTGTCTCATGGTAAACAGATCCTATATTTTGATAGGACAATGCTAACCCAGCTTTATCTTCTATTTCTGAGTAAGCCGCTAATGCTAACTTTGAATGGATTAAAGCTTCCTCATAATTATCCAAGTGCCGGTACACAACAGCTAAGTTGATATAAGTGTCAGCAATCCCTCTAGAATCTCCATTTTTGATATCCAATTCCAAACTTTTCAGATGATATTCTAGTGCTTTCTCATATTCTTCTTGATGTGTGTAAATTATTCCAATGTTTCCTAATGAAGCAGCTCTTCCATCATCATCGTCCAGTTGAATGTCAATCCTCAAGCTTTTCTCATAAAAAGCAATTGCTCTATAGAAATCTCCTTGATTATTATGAACCATCCCAATGTTATTGTAGGCAGCTCCTTCCCCTTTTAAATCTTCTAGTTGAATGTTTAGCTCTAAACACTTCGTGAAATTTTCAATTGCCTTTTCGTTCTGCCCTCTAACTGTGAATGAGATTCCCAAAGAATTGTAGGCATCCGCTATTTGAACTTTATTATCAGTGGAATTAGCATATTCTAGCTGAACTAAAGCTAACTGTTCAGCAGAATCGGGAATAGCAAAAAACAGATCCCATATTTTCGAATTTAACGCTTCATACCTAACCGAGTCTGGTAATGATGAATCATTCCATTGCTGCAATCGAGTATCCTCTTGTGCACAAAGAGTAATCGATAATAAAGTGAATAATATGAAGGCAATTTTTCGCACTCCTCTAAAGTTAGAATAATATAAGAACATCTTTATTACATTCGCAGGATGAATGTGTTTTTAAAATGTATCTCAATAGTTATAATGTTAATGTTTGTAAGCAGTTCGATCGCTCAGACTGACACTACTTCCAGCAACCCACTAAAAGGGGATGAAATAGAACTTAATATGCCTTTATTGTTCATACTCCTAGGAGGTTTAGTAATCGTTTTACTATTCCTTTACAAGATGATTAAAAGACCGAATCCACATAAGGATCAGCTGGATAAAAAATAAGCTATTCTTTAATCAGTTTAATGCTTTGAGGAGTGCCTCCTACATTCAATTTAAGCACATATATTCCAGAGGCATATCTTTCTAAATCAAAAGAACTATTGCCTGATTCAATCAACATCCTGCCTGAAAGGTCATACACTTCATAAACACTATTAGCAGGTAACCCATCTACATAAAACACACTATTGCTTGGGTTTGGATATACAGTAACAATTGGCGTTTCAGTCACCATAACACCTGTTGCAGGAGGATAATTTGTGATATTGATATTATCGATGTACAGTAAATTTCCTTGTCTCCCTATATTTCTAAACAGAACTTTCGAACTGCTTTCTCCTGCCAAATGGCTTATGTCCATAGTGACTTTGCTCCAATAAATTTCCAAAGGTGCAAATGGACCTGTGAAAAGCCCAGCAACGGTAGCTAAATTAGAGCCTCCTTCTTTCCATACTTCGGTTACCAATCCGCCACAATTCGTGGTAGTGAAAATTGCCAACGTATCCTTCTTGTATCCGCTGTTCTTTCCATATGCATAATCGAATTGCAACCATACTTCTGTCTCTGCTGATGCATCAAAAGCATTTGTGAAAAATTCATCATTACTTAATGACTCTTGTCGATAATTATCTATGGATACGCATGAATCGCTTAAACCATATCCACCATAAGGAACTATTTCCCAAGTTGTTCCAAAATCGAGATTATTAACTACCCACTCTGAATCCCATCCTGCTTCAAAGTCTTCTATTAAATCCAAACTTCCAACTACAGGGTCAACCACTGAAATGTGAAGAGTCTTGGTTATGGAATCACTTCCTGTTACATTGCTTACTACTAGTTTAGCGTCATAATCTCCTAATATCGGATAAGTAACTAAAGGGTTCTGATCTGTACTTGTACTTGGAATTCCTCCTGGAAATGTCCATTGCCAGAAAGGACCATGATCAATGCACTGATCTGTATACTGTATGGTTTGACCGGGACACACTTCAGTTAAATTTGTCACAAATCCAGCAATAGGTACTCCTAAAGGAGCTTTCAAAGGAGATTCCCAGATCCCTCTACCATAAGTAGCTGCTTTAATAGTACCTTCTGTACTGTTTATAGCTAATTCATTAATTATCACATTTGGCAATCCCCCATCAAAAGTTTGCCAATAAATTAAGTTACTGTCTTTATAATAAATGCCATTATCGGTGCCGATGTAAATTCCAGCGGCACTTCCTGTTTCATATTCGATACAATTGATTGGAATGTTCGGTAGGTTTCCGCTGATATTAGACCAAGTAGCACCTCCATCACTTGTAACAAATACTTTATCCCCGGAGAAGTAACTTGAATACGTTATAAATACAACTTCTGAGTTAGTTGGGCTTATCGTAAACCCAGATATGGATGGACCAGACGGTAAGTTAGAAGTCACATCATTCCACGTTGCTCCAGCATCGGTAGTTCTGTAAATGTCATCATAAGATGAAACGTAGACCACATCTGGATTTGAAGAAGAAACTTCAATATGACGAACTGTAAATAAGTACGGTGATACTTTCTCCCAATCTAATCCTCCATCTGTTGTTTTCCAAATGGACCCGTAACCAGCATACAGAATATCCGTGTTTACTGGATTTATGGCATAAGGCGTCACCCAAGCTCCACCTTCAGTAATACTGTCCGAAATTCCAAAAAAATTAGCGCCACCGTCAACGGTTTTATTAAGTGATCCATATTGGTAAGAAGTATACCAAACACTGTCATTTGTTGGATCAATAATAGCTTCCATACCATCTCCACCTCTAATGTGCTCCCATCCAGTAGATTTCTTAATAAAAGTGCCATTATCTTGCAATCCACCTATGATTAAATCCGGATTTTGTTCAGTAATACCCAATTTATAAAACTGTCCAATTTCCAAGCCTGCTGAAAGATCACTCCAGGTAGTTCCACTATTGAAAGACCTGAATATTCCACCATCGCTTCCACAATATAATCTACTTCCTATATAATCTAATGTATGTATGTCGGCATGAGTGTAACCAATGCTTGAAGGATGAACCCAGTGCGATACGATCGTGAAAAAGTCTCCACCATCATTTGACCTCCAGGCATTTATACCTCCAACGATTATTCTGTTTTTATTTGTATGACTACAGGCTATCGCTAAATCATACCAGCTTTGACCTCCAGTATCATCACCGTCTTCCGAATAACCAAGAAGATTTAAAGTGTCAAATTTTAAATTGTATGTGGCCCCTCCATCTATAGACTGATAAACGCCTAGTAAACCATTATTAATATCATTCGCAGCTAGCGCATAAACATAATTAGAATCGTGCTCAGTAACCGCAATTACCATCCTGCTTACTAAGGATGTACTAGGAAGTCCGGAAGCTGAAGCAAATGTCTCCCCTGCATCATGAGAATAAAACACGGAACGTGCACTTGCAAAAATTGTATTTGGATTGTCAGGGTTTAATTCAATATCCCGAATTGCGTAATTGCTTTTCTGTACCCAGTTATTTCCACCATCAATTGACTTGTAAAAACCATTATCCGTTGCTGCCCACAGCATTTGATCATTAGTTGGATGAATCAATAATTTATAAATGGATTTTGATTCAGTTGTTAAATAGCTGAGTCCAGTAGTATTCCATGTTAATCCTCCATCAGTAGATTTAAGGACACCAATGCTGTATGTGTCACTTCCGTCTGAATCACCAGTTGCAATATATATTGTGTTTGTGTTTTGAGCACTAATTACGATCGAAGAAACTCCCATTGAAATAAAATCGTCTGCTAAAGGAGTCCATGATATTCCTGAATCAATAGATTTCCAAATACCTCCTGCTGGAGATCCAACATATATAGTTGATGAATTTCCAGGTTCTTCAGCAACGCAGTTGATTCGACCAACACCTGGATTCCAGCCAGTTGGATTAGTCCATTCACTTGGCCCTAAAGGTGTCCAAGTACCAGCCTTAGCTTCTTTTTGAGGGTATTCTGATTCAAACTTTAACCGCTCTACAAACGTAGCTGTTGGATTTGGTCTATTTCCATGAGGATGAACTCTGGGCTCCATAAAATACTCCCATCGCTTATATTGCTTATACCCTTTGCCTCTTTCAATTGTTCGATTGCCCCAAAAATCATTAAACGATTGCTGCACTTCATAGAAATTCACATTCGGATCTTTCATCTGATCAACCCATTCTTGGCCAAAGAGAGAAGAGATTGAAAGACTTAAAACAACTATTAGGAAGATTCTCATTCAATAGATTTTTGGCTAAAGTAATTTCTGGAAAGTCAAAACGCAACAGCGAATATAGAGTAGATTGGTATGCTAAAACTATCCAATAAAAAATAAGTGGCTTCATAATTTAACAAAGCTGCTAGGTTTTAATAATCATTAAACATGAAATTCGGAACCAGAACAAATATGCGAATTTAAGCTTCCATCTATTTTTACCAATTCCCCAAAAACTTCTTTTTTATCAATGAGTTCGATGAATTGCTTTTTAACATTAAAAAAGATTCCTAATCAGATAACGCTTACTCCATTCATGTCCGTAGTTAACACATCACTCATATAGTCGAAATAGGGTCTTAACGTTGTAAAAGTATCAACAACTTCATTCACGAAATCATCACTCAATACCTGCTTGTCGGTAAAATACCTGCCTGCATAAAACTGCTTTTTCCTTATGAGATCAATTGCTTTATGTTCCGGGTTAAAATCTCGTGGGGCCGTTTTTAATTCTGAGCCTTGTAAACCTCCAAAAAGTGCTTTAAACTTTTCATTATTAAGTATATCACGAATTTCAGAATCATCCATTTCAAACTCCCTTCTAAGCCTTAACAGATCTTCCTTGTTCGGGCCGTAAAATCCTCCACCAACAAATGTGTTACCTGGCTCAATGCTTAGGAAATATCCGCCTCTCAAAGCCTTTGTAGCTCGCTTGAATCCACCGGAAAACCTCGCTTTATAAGGAGTTTTATCCTTAGAAAATCTAACGTCACGATATATTCGATACACGTTGTGACCTTCAATCTCATCCGTCTTTTGCAATCTCTCTTCTACACTTCCGAAAAAAAGCTTCACATCAAGTTGATGTTGCTGGAATACTGGTTTATGTTCCGTAAACCAATCTCTATTATTATTATTAGCAAGCTCTTTTAAAAAAGCAATAAGTTCTTTAGATATTGTCATATGATTTGATCTGAAAAGTACAAGTTAAGAAATCAAAAATGAATTAGAAAGTTGGGCTAAAACCTGTAGTTGTCTTGCTAGCCTGAATAAACTTCGTCTTGAGTAATCGTTGCGATAATCCAGGAATGCTCTCCAGTATTTACTTTCGTATTACAATAGCCACATACTGCCGACTGTCCCATCTGATCCGATGCAGCACCACAATTAGGACATTGACTAGCATCCATTTTATTCTTCTCTACGCCTACTCTTCTTACAAAAGTCCAGTATTCGCTAAATGCGCGATCTTTAGAATCAGACCCTCCAACTACTTTGTTATTACTGCTTAGAATTACATAATCTTTGCACGCTGCGTGAATACGCACCGTTATTGCCTCATAAAAAGAATCAATTTCAATACTTACAACTTCGGCCTTTTGAACTTTAATATCGTCCAATCTATTGACTAGTCCCGCCTCTTTGTAGTTGTTAATCCAAAATTCGTTTGATTCAAATAATCGATCTGAGCACAAATGCCTTACATCTTCCCATCGATGTTTGGACCAAGCTTTATAGATCTGCATAAATGTATATCCAACAACCTCATTTATAAAATTTTGCTTGTATTCTTCCCAGTTCGAAATGGCGTTAGCCTGTGTAAACCTAACCGCATTTGCATTTAGAGATGGCTGGATTAAGGTCATATCAAATGTTCCTTGTTCGGGACTATACGTTGTTAAATCCCCAGCTTTAAAGGATTGTGATTTTACTCTTGCAATTCCTGACACGTACCAAGGAATTCTCTGGGCATCAAGCAAAGTACCACAGTGCGTACAACTTCCTGAATCCGTAAAAGCGGAAGGAGCTCCACAATTATGACAATTAATTGATTTCGGATCGAAAACTTCTTGAGATGGCCATTCCCCATTATGACTAAACTTCCATCGTTCGGTCATGATGTATCTCATTTTACTACCATCACTTTGTACACTGGTATAATTAGCTTCGAATTCCACCTCAATGTTAGCTTGGTTGCCTCCGTAGCTAATGTCTCTTAACTCGATATTTCCAATTACTATTTCTGTAATATTATAATCGGCAGGTTTAATGCCTGCTTCAAAAAGAATAGGCGTTAAATAAGGTTGCAAATTATTAAACTCTTTTTCACCGTACCAGTGATAGTACTTGTGGTACATTAAACTCGCAAAATCAACAAACATGGATTTCGAAAAGTTCTTGTCCATCGTTTTGAAGGCCTGAAGTTGAGCATCTCTAAATGTTAAACTGGTTAGTTTACTGCTGTGGCTCGCACCTGAACTGGCTATCTTGCCTTTCTTCTTATTCAAAGCTCTCAAAATCCAAAATACTACGACTGCGCCCAAGATTAATGCCATAGTTAATGGATCTGTAGCACCACCGCCTCCTCCTGAGCCTCCTCCGAAAGAACCTCCTCCAGAACTAAAACCACCGCCACCGCCTGAGCTGAATCCTCCTCCACCTCCTGGTCGAGCATCCGCATCTAAAACGAATAATAGCATGAAAGCAGTAAATGCAATAAAAATCGATATGTAATTTCTAAATCTCAAATTTCGATATCTAAAAAATCTGGAAGTTCATTTACATCGTTCTCTTCTACCGGAAGCCTTTCACCAAAAAGTTTTGCGGTATCCTTTAACGAATGAATAAATTTATCCGCATCTCCATTGTTGAAACTTGTTTGTAAAGTCTGCTCTAATTCGGTAAGTTCATCTGGATGTATTTCAGCGATGACTCCACGATCAGTCAACAGCATTAATTTACCTTCTAGTTTAGAAGCATATATCAAGATTCCAATTTCATCCTTTGTGTGATGAATGCCTGCTTTTTGAAAAATTGCTCGCGCATTTAATTCCACATAACGATCGAGACTTGCCCGTTTCACAAACGTCTTTTTGATACTGCCAATTGATCCTAATCCATAAAATACGATGGCTGTTCCAATGCTACCAGAAAGTATCATAGCATCACCATACATAATTGGAGAGATCATGAAATAACCAAAACCTAGCACGAAGGCGAATAAAGCCATGAGCACTGGTACATGCTGATAGTTACTAGAATGCTCCTTAACCACTACCACCACTTCAACCTTAGAAACCCCTTCAATTGCTTGAACGGCATCGGTTAATTTTTCTTCGAATTGTGGGTTGAAATAACTCATTAAATTGTTCTGACTTGAAGATAATAGAAAATATCATATGTCTTGAATTAATAGTAATTAGTTAGTTACTTTTTCATTATCGAATATATCCTGACCTTCTTCTAATTAATATTGCGCTATAATTAATTGATTTGACGCAAGAAACAGCTTTAGCAATATTAAAATCAGGAAGGAATGTTTTTCTCACGGGATCCGCGGGTACAGGAAAAACCTATGTTCTGAATCAATTCATTCAGCATTTGAAAGATGCAAAAGTGGAAGTAGCCGTTACTGCGTCTACTGGCATTGCAGCTACACATCTTAAAGGAAGCACTATTCATTCATGGTCTGGAATTGGAGTGAAAATGCAAATGCAGCCAAAAGAATTAATAAACCTTAAAAAGAAAAAAAAGCTTAGGGAAAAGTTTTTCAAAACCAAAGTCTTAATCATTGACGAAATTTCAATGCTTCATAAACATCAACTAAACTCAATTAATAAAATATTGGGATACTGTATGGACAGCTATGAAGCGTTTGGCGGAATCCAAATTATACTCTGTGGAGATTTTTTCCAGCTACCTCCTATTGGTCAGTACGGAGAAAAAAGCAGGGATAAATTTTCTTTCATGTCAAATGCTTGGCAAGATGCAAACTTCAATATTTGTTATTTAACAGAGCAGTTTAGACAAAATGATAGTCCTTTAAACGATATACTTGCCGAAATTAGAAAAGGTCATGTCACCAGTGAATCTAGATCTTCTTTAATTTCCGCGTCAGATACTATTTTTGAATCTGGAATTGAGCCAACCAAGCTCTATACGCACAATGAGGATGTTGATTTAATCAATAACACGCATTTAGCTGACCTGCCAGGAATCAGCAGATTTTTCCGAGCTAAAACCTCTGGCGATAAAGGTCTAATTGACATTCTTAAAAAATCTGTTATGGCTCAGAACAGTATGCCATTGAGGATTGGGGCCAAAGTTATGTTCGTGAAAAACAACCCAACTAAAGGATATATAAATGGAACGTTAGGTGAGATTGTAGAATGGAGCCAGTTGGGATTACCTGTTGTGAAGACTCTCGATAATGAAAAAGTAGTTGCGTCTCCAGAAGAATGGTCTATTGACGATGAGCGGGGTAAATCCTTAGCTTCTTATAAGCAAGTACCATTAAGGTTGGCTTGGGCGATAACGGTCCATAAGAGTCAAGGAATGACGCTAGATGCTGCTGAACTTGATTTAAGCCGAACATTTGAACCTGGTCAAGGATATGTAGCTCTTTCTAGATTACGAGATCTTAAACGACTTCGCCTTTTGAATTTCAATGAAACTGCCCTTAAGGTTGATGGTTTGGCTATGAAAGCTGATGCAAGGTTTCAAGAATTAGCACATGAGCTTGAAGAAGCATTGAATTTAGAGGAACTCAAGGAAGAATCTAAAACGTTTATTCGAGATTCTGGAGGAAGAGTTTTAACCAAGCTGCCTGCGAAAGATAAAAAGTAGCATTCTATTAGTTAGTTTTACGAAAATATTTGAGCTCATTCGACCCATATCAATCTGATCTTCCTATCACAGATGTCTTTGACGAGACAAAAGAGAAACTCCGGGCTTCCAATACTTTAATTGTGAATGCGCCTCCTGGAGCCGGTAAAAGCACGTTGCTGCCATTAGCTCTTATGGGTGAAGAATGGTTAGGGGACAAAAAGATTCTAATGCTAGAGCCAAGAAGGTTAGCTGCAAGATCTATCGCTATGCGCATGTCTGAATTGATTGGAGAACCAGTCGGACAGTCAATTGGATATAGGGTGAGATTTGATAACAAAGTAAGTTCGGATACTCAAATTGAAGTTCTTACGGAAGGGATTCTAACTAGAATGCTTCAAAGTGATAACGCTTTGGAAGATGTTGGAATGGTTGTCTTTGATGAATTTCATGAAAGAAGTATACATGCAGATTTGGCTTTGGCGTTATGCAGAGAAGCGCAACAAGTTCTTAGGCCTGATCTCAAGATCATGATCATGTCAGCAACCCTGGACATGCCAACCTTAACTTCACTATTAAATTGTCCTGTTGTAGTCTCTGAAGGCCGTCAATTCCCAGTTGATGTTAATTATGTTGGTGAAACAGATATCCGGATGTTGCCTGAATTAGCAGCAAGAACAATAGTTAAAGCAGCAAAAGATAACACGGGTGATATCCTTGCTTTTTTCCCAGGTCAAGGAGAAATAAAACGATGTGAGGAAATCTTAAAATCTCAACTAAAAGGATTTCGAATTCATCCATTATATGGCGCGCTTCCTTTTGGAAAGCAGAAGGCTGCTATTATGCCCGATCAAAATGGACAACGTAAAGTAGTACTTGCAACTTCAATTGCCGAAACAAGTTTAACAATAGAAGGAATTAAAGTGGTAGTTGATTCTGGTTTTGGAAGAACTTCAAAATTTGATCCTAAATCTGGGCTGTCTAGATTGGACACGGTACAAATTGATAAAGATTCTGCAACACAGCGAGCCGGTAGAGCTGGAAGAATGTCACCTGGAGTCTGTTACCGAATGTGGACGAAAGCGACACACGCTAGGCTTGCTGATCATCGAACTCCTGAGATTGAACAAACAGATCTCGCATCTTTAGTGCTGAGCTTATCTGAATGGGGCATTTTAAATATTGAGCAAATGACCTGGCTGACACCCCCTCCAAAAGGATCTGTGGGAAAAGCTAAAGACACGCTCGAGCAATTAGGTGCATTGCTGGATGGCCGTATAACGGAACATGGTAAAAAGATTAATTCACTTCCTTGTCATCCAAGAATAGCGCATATGCTTTTAGCAGCTCAGGAAATGGGATTGGAAGATTTGGCCACAGATATTGCCGCAATAATTGAAGAAAGAGACCCATTACCACGAGAAGCTGGTATCGACATCAATTTACGAGTTGAAGCATTAAGAAGATTTCGTGGAGATAATAATTTAGGTCGGAAGTTCTCTCAAATTGACAAAGTAGCTTCCTCATACAGGCGAATGCTAAACATTGAAGCTTCCAACGACACTTTTGATTCTAATGACAGCGGGATTTTACTAGTTCAAGCTTTTCCAGAGAGGATTGCTTCTGCTCGACCTGGAAATAATGCCCAATTTCAATTGGCTAATGGTCGGTTAGCAATGGCTGGACACAAAGATGATTTGGCACATGAACCGTGGCTAGCAGTGGCACATATAGATGCCAGGCAGGGAATGGGCAAAATATTTTTGGCTTCTCCATTAAACCCTCAAGATCTTCAGCCTTTGGTTAAAGAAGTAGAAACCATTACTTGGGATACTAAAAAAGGTGGATTAAATGCTTCGTTAGAAATGAGGATAGGCAATATTGTTTTGCTATCTAAACCACTTCCAGAACCAGATGAATCAACCTTAATCGATGCCATTTGTGAAGCACTTAAAAAAGAAGGCGGACATCTGCTCAACTTCAACGAGGACATAGAACAATGGCAAAATAGAATTCTTTCACTGAGAAAGTGGAATCCTTCAGAAAACTGGCCTGACGTGAGTACAGAAACCTTACTAGCCACGAATAAGGACTGGCTTCCGCCCTATTTAAACAAGGTTAAAAAACCTGAAGACCTAAAAAAAATCGACCTGTTCTCAGTACTTCAAAATTCACTTGAATATTCTTTAATTCAAAAATTAAACAAAAACGCGCCTACTCGAATCGAAGTTCCTAGTGGATCTAATATTAAATTGGCATATCGTGCAAATGGCGAACCTCCAGTTTTAGCTGTCAGAATTCAAGAGGTATTTGGTTTAGAAGATACTCCAAGTGTTAACCAAGGTAAACAGGCTGTTTTGATGCATTTGCTTTCTCCTGGATACAAACCAGTTCAAACAACAACCGATTTAAGAAACTTTTGGAAAGAAACTTACTTCGATGTTAAGAAGGAATTAAAAGGACGTTATCCGAAACATGTTTGGCCGGAGGATCCGACTATGGAGCCTGCAATTAGGGGGACGAAGCGGAGGAAGTAATACCGATAATATTTTATCTGCTGAGTCCAGATATCAAAGTACCTGTCAAAATAGCTTGAGTTAATATTTGAATTAACTAGCTTTCACCAAACAAAACTTTACAATAATGATCAAAGCCACATGGATACTATTGCTATTATTTATTAGCGTAGGAACAATTAATGCCCAAGATTTAGATATCGATTGGGGCAAAGAATTCGATAGTAAAACGGAAGTTCAAAAAATCTTAGGATATAGTGGTGACGTGCTAGTTGCATACTCTATTAAAGGAAAAAAGCGATTCGTTGGAACTTATGAAAAAGTTGGATTTAAAGAATTGTCTTCGGGCGAATTTCAGCTTCCGGAATTGGAAGGAAAGAAGTCTGGAATGCTAAACTTAATGGTTACCGGAGATCATATAACTGCTATTCTTTATGTGTACATGAAAAAAACAAAATCATTTTCATTGTACAGTCAGAAGATTTCACTTAAAGGAAAAAGTGAGGGGAAAGCTGAAAAGATATATGCTTCTGAAGGCTCAGCTGATAAAATCAAAGGAATGAAAGTAAAGCTTAAAGTTTCTCCAGGCGGAAACAAAGCTGTAGTCTACTTTGATCGGACAAACAAAGAAAGAACAGAATTTTACAGTGATAATATTGTTTTGGACATAGGAGATGAACTCAGTAAGGTTAGCACAGCCAAACATCTATTCAAAATGAGAGCAACTAAATCCGAAAAAATCAGATATAGACTTTATCATTCAATTGAAAACGATGGTAGTTACAATATCATCAGAGAAAAAATTGATTATATGAAGAGTAAAATTTCAGATTTCAAACTTCTGGTTGGTCGTTATGACAAAGACGGAAAAGAAATTGGAGTTGCGGAAATCAAAGATGATGGGAAAGTTCTACTTGCCCCTACTATGGTAGTGAAGGATGATGGAGTTTATGTTGTTGGATACTTTATGAACAATCCTAAAAATAGATCTTCTATTGTTGGATATTCTGGTTTGTTTTTAACCAAGCTTAAATCAGACATGAGCATTGAAAGTCAAAAGACCACAATGTTCTCGGATGATTTTAAAAAGAATTTATACTCCGCTAGAAGAATGGCTAAGATGAAAGAAAAAGGGAAAGAACTTCTTGTTCCGGCTCCTTATAGAATGAAAGACATTTATGTACACGAAGATGGCACCTTTACCGTATTGTCTGAATATTATCTGGTAACGACTGTTTCTCAAAAAGGATCTACAACTACTACAACTAATTATGGTCCTATTCTGTTTTTCAAGCTTAATGCAGACGGAGAAATTACTTCTGGAGATGTTATACAAAAGAATCAATATAGCTCAACCACAAGTATGGGTCTAGGTATTATAGGTGGAGTTTCCATATTTATTTCAATTGAGTTCCCAGATAAAATGCAAAAATATTGGTCTTACGCAAGTACTATTAGCGATGGTAAGATTTACTTAGTATTTAATGACCATTTCAAGAACTCTGCCGATGGTGGTGATGAATTGTCAAAAAGAATGGTTAATCCAAAAAAGAGTGTTCCATTCTTAGTTACAATAAATGCTGATGGTTCGTTTGAAAAGAAATCCATGGTAACGTCAGGAGATACTGAGACTTACACAGTACCTCAAGTAACTTACTCGAACACAGGTTCTGAATTTATAATTTGGGGTGTTTGGAGAAAAATGAACAAATTTGGACTGGCGACAATATCAAAGTAGCTCGTTAAAGAAAATGAAAAGCCCTACTGTTGTGGGGCTTTTTTTTTGTTTCTACCATTGGCATTAAGGTTGAAAATCGAAATATTATTTTCTATGGAAGCCTCTTCCAAAGCTAAAGTCAGCCTATCGCTGGCTTTTTTGTTTCCAATTATTCTTGCTAAAACTGCGTAACAACTTAAGTTTTGGATGTGTTGGAAAAGTAATCGGTTTGTTACTTCTCTTCTTTCAGTGAACCCAAAGACTTCTGTTGGGCCTTCAAAGCTAAAGTCCAGCCTACGGCTGGCTTTTTTTGTTTCCATCACTTTTGCTGAAACTGCGTTTCGACTCAAGTTTTGGAAACAAAAAAAGTCCGACAGTTTTCTGTCGGACTTTAGCTTTGGGTGGAAGACGGGGTTCGAACCCGCGACCCTCGGTACCACAAACCGATACTCTAACCAGCTGAGCTACATCCACCATTTTACCAAGTTTAGTGCCGAAGCATCTGCATTTGGAGAGCGCAAATATATAAATTTTTCACCATGAGATTTAATTCCAATAAAAAATACAACTTTGCGTTCTACTAAGCCTCAATAAGATTGAATTCACTTTCGGAAATATCTAAGAAAATTTCGCTGTCTATGCTACTGCAACTAGCTGGTTTAGTGATAAGTCTGGGCTTAACAATGTACATCACTAGAAGTATTGGTGCGATTGAATACAACGCTTATGCCATTTCATTTTCTTGGATTACCTTGTTAAGTCACATTAGTTTAGTTGGTTTTGAT
>JBLIOB010000093.1:0-14221 GCA_047639575.1 Parvicellaceae bacterium | reverse complement strand
GTTCATTTGTTCCACGTAATATTTTCGCTCATAGCGATATTCTATCTCCTTTTCGCTCAATTATTTAATGGTTTTTTTACCAAATTGAGCTCCGTATAACACGTCTTCAACTTTGTCTTTTGAAGGTTGCATTGCCTTACCATTTATAAAAACTTCGGATCCTTTTTCATTTAAACAATTACGAATAACTTCTTTATAAAGTACGTTGGTAGCTGTTATTGAGGCCGGCCCAAACTCTGGTTTTTTCTGGAACGCAGTAAATCCAATACTGCAACTATCAATGGTTAAATTATTAATCTGAACAGAAGACAAATCTTTGGCGGCTACCGCAATTTCACTATGTTCCACAATTATTGCATTAGCGGTAATGTCGCTATCTTCTCCTGCGCTAATTCCTTTGTCCCCAGCCGCCTGGATCAATATTCGCTCTAACGTTAATACACTTCCAGAAACATCTATTCCATCATTCCCTAAGTTTTTAAAGTAGCAATCTTTGATTGTTCCAGTTACAAAATCACCATCAAACGCATCTGATTGGGTTCCCGAGAATAGGGACGAGGTCAACGTGAAATTAGTTCGAACAATGTTCAATCCGTCTTCGCTCCTATTATTTACAAAGGCAGAGTTTGTAATGTCAACCGGAGATTCGTAAAAATTGATTGCGCCAGGCACCGACCATCCACCTTCCGATAAATAAGATAGGTTAGAAAAAACACAATGATTAACAACTGATTTTCTATCTGCTCCTAAAACCAAAATACCCTGCCCTGTGCTGCTCGATGAATTAAATAGAACAGGATTTTCTACACTTCCCTCTATAAATATAGGTCCGTGAAAAATTAACTTTGCACCATTTACCAAGTCAATGGTGGTACTGTCTTTTAGATGCACCGCGTATCCTTTCGGAAAAACAAGTGGTTTATCTATCGTCCACGTTCCTTGTTGGATATATATGTTAGATGTGGTAGAATCTAATAGGATGTATGGTTGATTCATATTTAGAGAATCTTGTTGCATTACAAATGATTTTTCTTTTAATGAATTAGAATTCCACGGAATCGTGTACACTTTATTCTTATAAGTACTTGAAAGGACGTTGTAACCTACTGATACAAATTCAATAAGACTGTCTGCCCAAACCAAATTATCAGGAACTTGAATTTGTACCGATTGGAATTCCATAGCGTCAGTTATGGCCCGTCCTGGGATTCGATTAGACTTAATCACGTTCAATTTAATGCTGTCATATATCATTATTCTATTAATCTCCATTGGTAACGAGCCTGTGTTCGCAATGTCCAACCAAACGGTGTTACCATTAGAATGATTTAGCAATGATCTGATTCCATTTGGAGCAGTCAATAAGTTTCGCATGTATCTTTGTTTCCCGTAAAATGCGTTTTTATTAAACCTGAAGAAGTCTGGACCATAGTTGTTAATATGGTCAGCCAAAACTGGAAAATCTCTGTTAATTAGTGCCATATTTTGATCAAGTTCTGATCCAACTTCGTTAAACAATGAATCTAGATAAACAGTTTTAGACATCCGCTCAAAGGCTTCCATATAATCTTTGAAAAACACTGGATCAAACGTAGCTTCATCTACGAAGAACTTATCATACCACTCCTTATAGTTTGAGATATAACCGACATCAGGACGAAGACCGAATTCAGAACTCACGCAGTTATAACCAAATCGTAATTGCGCATCAACTCCAACTGGCTCAAGTTTTCCTGTTACTGGATTAAAATAAAACTTCACGCTCTTCCAAATAGCAGAATGTTCTGCCCCTAACAGGTCGGCTACGGCAAAATATTTTGCCATTTTCTTGGAATCGAAACATTGAGATGTTGATATTTGATCGTTTCTCCAACCATCTAGCAACGCAATAGCATGATCAACTTGTGCTTTTTTAGATGACCAAGAAGCACCATCATAAGGCTCTATGGGTGCAGTTTTTAACGTAAAGTTTTGCCCTTCAACCAAACGAATGATTGGTCCTTCACGATATCCATTTTTCTCCAGAAGCCGCTTGTCAAAATGCTCTTCAATGGCATAGGTACCGAGGTTCGTCCCATTTAAGTCCAAGTCAATAAACTTGTATTGAAGACCTAGCAAACCTTCTCTTTTCAATACTTTGTGGTAAAGCCATTCGTAGACGTAATTTTTTACTCTCGGTTTTTGAAGGGAGAATCTTTTCATCCCCATAAACGCGTTATCTCCTTTAATTTTCACTCGAAAAGACATCTTTTCAGGGTCGTTCCAGTGAACAACCCTATCTCCTTTTAATCGTAATTTTATTGGTATGTCTTGACCCTCAAAATCAATTCTTCCAGTTACGTAAGTAAAGTCTTTGTTGCCTTCCAATGCTTGTAATCTCTCAAACCTAATTTGTGCAATATTTTCATGCTTAATATTGAGTTTTACAGATTGAATGTCAGTTACAAAACCTCTTGAGCCGTCTGAAAAAGTGGGCAAATTAAATCGATCTGCCATTTTGTCGAGGAGTACTTCTGGTTCATAACCCCTACCTGTATTAGCCTTAATGCCGAAGTAAAAACCTACAAAAATCAAGGCTGGGATAGAAGCTAAAACTAACAAACGCTTTAACCAACGAACCAAACGAAAACGCTTAAGCCGTTTGGGAATGCGGCCTATTTTATTAGGTAAGATAGGGCCTTTATGGGGATTCTTAATGTCCACTAAGCTCCGCTAAAACTGTTATCTAAATACGTTAGTTTGTAATTGTCGTTTACTGTGTTCAAGTCTTTTCTACTTTCTTCCAAGTCTTTAAAGTCAGAAAAACTAACAAGAAAAGACGCCTCAAAAAGACCAGTTGAAGAATCGACCCTCTTCAGCTTAACGGCTGAGCAGTGTTTACTGAGAATCTCAACAACTTGGTTGACTTCATTACCCGTAGGACTGTCTAGGCCGATGGTAACGTAAAGATTTTGTTCCTGCTTTTTCCATCTGCTAAATCGAGTAATTACGATAACTGAAACGATCATAAGAAAAGAAACAATTGTTAAAAGGAGCTGATTTGCACCCATCCCTAATCCAATTGCTATACTTAAGAAAAGGTAGCCTAGTTCTTCAGGTTCTTTTATGGCTGCCCTGAAACGCACTATTGATAGTGCACCTACTAGACCTAATGATAAAGCCAGTGATGATTTTACTATCGTAATGATGACCATTGTGGTCATAGCAATTAGTACGAAGTTTGCCGCAAATGACATTCGGTTTGATAAGGACCGACCAAACCTTCTAAATACCAACGCTAAAATACTTGCTAGAACTGCAGTAATGGCAAGGTTTATTGCGAATCTAATGAGTGACAACTGAACGCTATCTTGCGCCAGATAATCTATAATTTCTTGTTTCATTCAGAGTGATGAATTGTTCGATGCAATATTACATATTATTCATCACAACCACACTAGCGTATAATTACTTACTGAACGTCAGAATGTTGAAATTAGGCTTAAAATCAATCTTGTTTTGGAGGAAATACGATCACGTGAGAATTGTAATCAGTGTAGGTTGCGAATGGTGTAGTTCGAAATAAATTTCCTTCGGTTTCTTGAGAGTACTGATTTGAAGGCGCCCCATTCCAAATGCACTCTTTAAGAGAATTAAACCTTGTAATCCAAGTGTGCCATCCTTGTTCACTGAAGCCCCAACCAAATTCGTTTTGTTTTAATAGACTGTCTAACTGAGCAGCATCTTCATCATAATCATAGAGCCGCTCCACGGGAATATCTGGCTGATTCCAGACATAGTAGGTTTTGTTCTTGGCGAAATATTTTTTGCACCTATCATACTCTTTTGAGGATTGATTCACCACTACGTAAGCTTTCCAATCAAAATATTTAACTAATAAATAGCCTATACTCCAGCCGGCATGCTCATGGTTTTTATATACTTTCCGATGCAAAGAATCCAGTTTATTGAAGCTAGAGTCGAGCCCAGTCATTAGCCCTTTTATTGCATAAATGGTACAATGCATGCTGTCTGGAGCTTGACCTAGTATTTTCATTTCATTTAGGTATTGCTCGTAAGTCGAAATGCTGTCTATATCGTATTCTTCCTCAGCTCCCGACCTCCAAACAGTGCCGTAATATTTGCTAAAGGAACCTTTAAAATCAGTAAAATAGCTGTTTTCTATATTGGCGATGTGATTGATCGCATTTGGAGAGTTGAAACCGATGTACGTGTTGTCTAATGTGCTAGGCGCTGTGTTTAACTTGATAGTATCTTGTAGTACTTCGTTGGAAGATTCTACAGCTACCGTGTCATAGCTAGGAGAAGCACAGGACAGTCCTATCAAGATCAATAATGACAAAACGAAGTACTGATTCATGATACTAGAACGGAAAAATAGTGGAAAGGAACATACTCAATGCTGCATAAACTCAATCAACTGCTCTGTAGCTAAACGTGCTCCAGCCGTATTCATATGATCAATGTTGCGGTAATGTAGATCAGAGAACGTTTCGTCATTGACAGAAATGAATTCATAAGTCGCTTGTAATTCAGTAAGGAAGTTTTCATAGTCACTGAGGTACTCATCGCTAAAGTAATTGGCAAGCTTGTTTGTAGGGAGCTCAAAAAAGACAACATTAATACCCTTTGATTTTAGCTGAACGGTAAAGTCTAAAAGGGCTTGCTTATGTTCATCGGCTAATTTGTTCTTTTTTAATTGTGCGTAGAAATGTTCAGTACTTTCAATAATAGAGTCAGTTACGGTGACGTCACTTTTCACAAAGCCTCGTTCAGGTGATTTATATAAGGAGACGACTTCTTGATCCTTTAGCGGAAGATTTTTAATTCCTTTTTCGATTGATTTACGGTGCATTTCAAAGAATTGATTATAGTGCGAATAGGAAAGACTAAGCTCAATATTTGAGATCGGATTCTCCAAATACCGATGAATAGGATAGGCTGAATAATTGTCTGCTTTGGACGAAAAGGTCATAGGAGAAATCATAATATAGATTTGCCGCGGAGCCTGTTTAACATTTGCCAAATAATCATTGAGCACCAAATCATAAAACTCAACTCCTGCTGTTGCTATTCCAAGGTTGTAAGTACTTAGCGACAATGCTTTATCAATTTGTTCAGGAATTACACCAGAGTAGCAGTATGAATTACCAATAAACAGTATGTCCAGACTATCATACATTGATTTGGTTTGCAGGGACACGATGTTATTGTTATCGTTAAAGTGACCATCTAAATTGTCATATTCTGCAAGAAAGAAGCTAGGCAAGAAGAAAAGCAGGACTAAACCAAGAGAGAAAAGGACTGTACGTTTGATGAATTTTGGCATAACTTTCTTGATTTAAAATTGAAAATAGATGAATTCCTGTTCTTTTCCGCCAAACCAAAAGATGGCTATTATTATTGCATAGTACATCAGAAAACGAAAAGGCCATTTCCACTTCAATCCAATTTGTGCAATTCCGAACTGCCCTTCTCTTCCTATCCACTCAACGATCACAAAAATGAAGACTAAAGCAATCGTAATTATAGGAAAAACCTCAGGTTTTGATATGATACTTGAAGAAAAGATTCCGCTTATATAATCAAAAGCTTGGGTCATGTCTTTTGCTTTGAAAAAGATCCAGGCAAAAACCGTCAGTCCAAAAGTTAGGGAAATCATAAAAAACTCTCGAAAAGTGGGCAAAAACCTGTTTTTTGCAACATTTTCTAGGTTTTTTCGATTGTTTTTGGTCAAAATGAGCGGAAGAATGTAAAGTGCGTTTAAAGCTCCCCACGCAATAAAAGTCCAATTCGCACCATGCCAAAACCCACTTACAAGGAAAATGGCAAAAGTGTTTCTAATCTTCATCCAGTTACCTCCCCTACTTCCTCCAAGAGGGATGTATAGGTAATCTCTAAACCAAGTTGAAAGAGAAATATGCCATCGCCTCCAGAACTCTGCAATATCCCTTGAGAAGTAAGGAAAATTGAAATTCCGCTTTAAATCAAACCCAAACAAGCGGGATGTACCAATGGCAATATCTGAGTAACCCGAGAAGTCACCGTAAATCTGGAAGCTGAAAAACACGGCACCTAATACCAATGTGCTTCCAGAGTAGTCTCCAGGACTATTAAAGATCTGACTAGCATATTCCGCACAGTTATCTGCAATCACAATTTTCTTGAAAAGGCCCCATAGAATTTGCTTTAAACCATCGGCTGCTTGAGCATAATTAAAGGTTCTTTTTTTATAGAATTGTGGAAGTAAATTGGTAGCTCGCTCAATAGGTCCTGCTACCAGCTGAGGGAAAAAACTTACAAAAGCAGAAAAGGCAACGAAGTCTTTAGTCGGTTCTAGTTTCTTTCGATAAACGTCTATCGAATAACTTAAAGTTTGGAAGGTGTAAAAACTGATCCCCACCGGAAGAATGATGTCTAATGAGCTGGCGCTAATTTCTGTTCCAAAAAAGGAGAAAGCGGATACGAAGTTGTCTAAGAAGAAATTAAAGTATTTGAAAAACCCTAAGAAACCTAAGTTCACCAAGATGCTAGTCCAAAGTAATAGCTTACGCTTGGTCTGATTTTCTTGTGTTCGCAACCCTCTTCCAACCAAGTAATCGATAACTGTACTAAATACAATTAGAGAAAGGAATCTCCAATCCCACCAGCCATAGAATAAGTAGCTGGCACCGACAATTAATGCGTTTTGAAGTCTTAGGTTCTTGTTAGCTACGAACCAATAGAGCACGAAAACTACTGGAAGAAATAAGGCAAAATCTATCGAATTAAAGTGCATGTTTTCGAGCTAGTTGTGCAAGATACAATTCCAGTAGTCAGGTTAGTAATCGCCTTTAGCAAAATGGTTTACACCTTGATCTTAACAACTACTTTTCTAACCGACTCTGGTTCCGTCTGATGTACTCCTGGCATATGCAGGTCGTTGGGGTAAAAAAGCATAAATGTGTTGGGCTCAAAACGAATTAAATCTGATTGAATGTCGTAAAACTCATAGTCATGCTCCAGATTTGTTTCCACAGCTGTTTGATCTATTAGGGTAGCTACCCCCATAAATTCTCCTCCGGATATCAAGAATTGTAAATCAATGTACTTATGATGGCCTTCATACTTACATTCGGCAACGGGTTTGGTTTCATATTCCATTACGATGGCGAACACGTCTTCCCCATCAATTTCATGTTTACCTAACTCAGCTTGAGCTAAATCCGTATTATTTATGAATTCAAAACCTTTTTGAATAAGAGGACCTAATCCAAGATAAAGGTTAGAATTATTGAGATGATCGATTACCATTTGTTTTGTATTTAAGCAGATGAAAACTTACGATACAGCCAATTCAGTTTGAAGAAACTCTCGAAGCACTTCGGTGGGTTGGGCACCTACTACAGCTTTGTTGTTAATAATGAAAGTAGGCACTCCTGTAATTCCAAGCGCTTGAGCTTCCTTTGAGCTGTCAGTTACATCCTGAAGGTTTTTTTCATTGCTCAGAAATGCAGTTAACTCTTCTCTGTCTAGACCAGATTCTTCAGCAATTTCTAGTAATACTTCTAAGTCTCCGATGTTCTTCCCTTCTTCAAAGTTGGCTTTGAAAATGCCTTCGTGAAATTGAGAAAATTTTCCCTTTTGTTGAGCGAAGTTATTGGCTGCTAAACTCAGTTTAGAATTAGCTAATAGGTTACCGTTTACCTTCATATTCACATCGTCTCCAAATTCTTCTATTCGATTCTTCATCTGATCGAAGTCCATGTTTTTGAAATAATCGGAGGTGAGCATTCCTTCTTTTGGGGTATCAGGGTGGATTTCAAAGGCCTTCCATTCTATTTTGAAGTTGAGTTCTTTTTCTAATGCGCTCAATCGCTTTGCGCCAATTGTGCAATACGGACAAATATTATCTGAGTAAATGGTTACGGTTGGTTTGCTCATTTCTGCTGATCGGTAATTAACAGGTTAAGGATTGGATGTTTTAAACTTTGGTTGAGAAATCAATTGCATCATTTTCAGCAATTTTGCCTTCGCTAATTAATGTGCAAGTAACACCACCACGCCAGTTGACTGATAGCGCTTTAGTTAGTCCGTCATGTTGTTCGTCCATTCTGTTGCAAGGAACTAATTCGCCAGTTACTTCAAGTTTAAAGTTACCGATCTTCAAGAATTTGCCCGTGGTTTCTTTCAGGTCAATTCCCTCCACTAGGATATTTGCTCGTCTAGTGGTCCAGTCCAGTTCCGTTCCGAGTTCTTCGCAAGCTTCATTCCAACCTTCAAGCGTTAAGATGGTGACCTGGCGATGATTTTGTTTTCTACCTCTTGAGTCATTTCCAACTCCTTGCTTGAAAGAAATTTCTGCAGCAGTGCAGGTTTTCATGACTGCCCTAGTCTTTTCTCGCGTGGCGATGCACAGTACTTTTCCCATATTGCAAAGTTACTTAATCTTGGTTTAATCCTTCGCCTAAAAATTAATATTCAAAATGTATTTTTTGTCAAACGGATCATTATCAGATTTGCATATGGCAGCGGTCATTTAATGGTGTGGCTAAGTAAGATTATGAGTGGTTAGGTGAAATTAATTATACGGATTACCCACTTACTTCCCTAGAACGTAAATTGCTTACGATGTAGTGCTATACTTTGGTGTAAAAATCAAAGTAGTATGAAGAAAAAAGCAACAATTGGAGATTTTATAAAAGAGTTTGGCGAAGAGGAATCCTGTCGAAAACACCTTATCGATTTAAAAAGGAAAAATGGTTTTTACTGTAAAAAATGTGGACATTCAATTTGGATTAAAGGTCGAACATGGTACTATCGAAAGTGTCAAAAATGTCATTACCATGAATCTTGTACGAGTGGTACATTGTTCCATAAATTGAAGTTTCCTTTGGAGTCTGCATTTTTGATGGTTTACATGCTTTCAAGTCATCGAAAAGGTATTTCCACATGTGAATTGTCGCGTCAGTTTGGCGTCACTCAATCAACCGCTTGGTTTTTTAAACGAAAAGTTCAACAGGCAATGAAATCAACTGAGGAAAACCTCCTTTCTGGAGTTGTAGAAGTAGACGAAACTGTTGTTGGTGGTAAAGAAAAAGGGAAGCAAGGCAGGAGTTACGGTAAGAAAAAAATTGTCCAAATAGGAATAGAAACGGATACAAATAGCAAGGGAAAATCAATCATAAAAAGAGCTTACGGGAAGGTTATTGACGGGTATGACAACCGTTCACTTAAGATTGGATTAAATGCAATGGTTGACAAAGAGTCAACAGTACTTACCGATAAATGGAGTGCTTATCCGGCTGCAAGCATTGAGTATAAACATGAAACTGAATATTCTAATCAAGGAGCAAATTTTGAACTCTTACATTGGCATATCTTTAATGTTAAAAACTGGATTAGAGGAACACATCATCATATATCTAATGAGCATGCTCAACATTATATCAATGAATTTCACTTTAGATTCAACAGAAGAAATTTCTCTCAATCATCTGCAGTTATACTATTAAACCGAATGATGAAGACTCCCTGGTTGCCCTATAGAAAGGCTAAAGGGAAGTAAGTGGGTAATCCGTTTAATTATTACTCTGGAATAATTTCAAGAACAGGATTTTCTATGATTTGCACTAATGAAATACCAAGTATTCCATTTATCACAGGAGATGCCAATGAGAGATGAGTTATTTCTGATTTTTACTCTGTTTGCAATCAACATCATAGTATTGGTCTATTGCGCACTGAAGTGTCAAGTCGGCTTTATAGATCAGGGGATTTGGAGGAACTATCGTATACGATAAAATCAAGGTTTCGTTCCACTAGCTCCGTTTGAAGGATCTTCTTCATGACTTCAGTTCCACCAGACATTTTCATGATTGATGGGTGAATGAATTTCATTAAACTGTGGTAGTTACCTAAAAACGAAATGCTAAAAGTTATACTAATTCAAATTGGGCTTTTGCATCTCATCTACTTTGTATTTGACCTCAAGGTTTTACTATGTTATTCTGGAGCATCCTTTCTTGGAATAATTTTCTTCGAAACTGTCACTTATCTGGAACATTATGGACTTAGACGACTTAAAACTGGAACAGGCTCTTACGAAAGAGTTAAACCAATACATTCTTGGAATTCTAACCACATTTTAGGTAGATCTATCTTATTTGAAGTGACGAGACATTCCGACCATCATTTTTTGGCGAGTAGAAAATATCAAGTATTAAGACATTTTGATGATGCGCCACAACCGCCAGCAGGTTATCTTGTAATGATTTTATGTACTCTTTTTCCTCCATTTTGGTTTAATATTATGCGTAAGCATCTAGAAAAGATTAAACAGGAGCGAATAGCTATTAACCAACCCATAACTAGTATAACTTGAAGATTATTTACTTAATAAGACACGCAAAATCTAGCTGGGCAAATGTTGGGCAAACTGATTTTGACAGACCGCTTAATGAAAGATATAAAATGGATGCTCCAATAATGGGGAGGGGTTTGTTGGAAAGAAAAGAAATTCCAGATTTGGTTTATTGTAGCACAGCTAAACGAGCTCGTAAAACATGTAAAAAGATTATAACTGAAGTTGGTATTCCTAATTCTTTGATTCAATTTGAGGAAGATCTATATCATGCTTCCTACAAGGATATTTTAAATAGAATTGGCGAAACTAATAACAAGCATCAATCCATTTATGTTATCGGGCATAATCCTGGATTATCTGTGCTAGCTTCAATGCTAACAGACGATTCTGTTGAAATGGTTACCTGTAGTATCGTTAAAATAAAGTTTGATTGCGATGATTGGCATGAGGTATTTTCGAATACAGGTGAATTAGTTTATCATGATTATCCAAAGAACATTTAATCACAAGCTTCTGTACTTAGCACCCAAAGCTTGTTGTATCTCTCCCACCCCATTTCATTGAACGGTCTAACATCTTTAAAATAATGAAGATAGGCACCCCAGTATGTTACGCTCATGTCTCCAGACTCATTTTCTCCAATACAGATTGAAGACCGATCTGGAGCACCAGCACCAGAAACTATTAATTTTCCATTTTTGTAGCAACATTGTTATCCAGAATTACATGACTTGTTTTAGTAGCAGGACATGACCTAATGCTTACTTCTGAGCCCGAATGAAAGTGCTTAATGTTACCAACATCTTTTGCCACCCATCGTTGAGTGTCTATATAGCTAGTAATTCACAAGGGCACTTTGGTAATTGCGTCAACCAATTGTCATCTTTCAAGTCCTCCTCATAACCAGAAAACCACCAAATACTTAACCCATAAACGGCCAGCAAAAATGCTGATAGAATTAGAGTGGTTTTTAATAGTCTGATTAATATTCCCATAAAAATAAACTAGCAATCAATTACAACATCCAATTCGCACTGAATTTAGTTATAGACTTTTACTCTCGCTTTTGGATGAGCCTTCTTTAGTCTATCACTTCCATTCGTATCTTTATATCCTGCCAACTCAAGCTTTTTAATTGATTTTAAACCAGTAAAAAATGATTCAGGAATACTTAGATTAGGTGCAGGAAGCATATCTCCAACTTTAAACTTCTTTAATTTTGGAAGGTTTCCAAAACACTCAGGAATAGACTCGATTAAACAATATACCGTAGTAAAACTTTCCAATGAACTTAGTTTACAGAACGAATCAGATATTTTAGGCCCAAAATTTAAGTACACAAGTTCTATGTCTTTAACTTTTGTTAAAGTTCCCAACACTTCTATATCCTTAACCTCCGTTCTTAAACTACTTCCACTTAATTTCAAGGTTTCTAATTTTAAATTCTTTAAAGGGTTCAAATCTCCGGTAAAATCTGCCGATAAAAACAAATCTAACTTCTTTAAATTTTTGAAGTTGGTGAAATCTAAAGGTAATTCATGAATGTGAGACATAAGTTCTAAGGTTTCTAAAGCCTCCAATTTTGAAATGTTGTCAGGAAGTTTTTTCAAATTATTTGCAGGTCCAATTCTAAGTGATTTAAGCTTCTTTAGTTGAGTGATGCTAGCAGGAAGTTCCTCTTGTTTTGTTCCTGCATTTAAAAACTTCAGGGATTGCATTTCTCCTATTCTATCCGTTATATGAGTACATCCCTCCAGTTTTAATTCATAAAGATCTTTAAAGTCTCCAAAAAAGTCAGGCATTCTTCCCGCCTCCATAGACTTCAATATAACAGACTTAAGTTTAACACAACCTTCTAAACTCTTTATCGAAAACCAATATTTATTGGACCCTGTACCCCATAATTCAATTGACTCAATTTGTTTGTTTTTCTTCATTAAGCCATCTACAACGGACGAATTCATCTCAGGTAATTTCAAATTATTATCTTTTCGATATTGAATCACTAATCTTTCTAAATAGGGGTAAGTAGTCTCTGGCAATTTCTGCACAGGTCCATTTATATATAGCGTTTTTAGTTTTGATAAAGACGCTAGCGACTCGTAATTAGTAACTCGATCATTAGATATTTTAATAAATGTAAGACCGGTACACTTCGAAATAGATTGAGGTAAAACCGTAGGTCTGTCTTTCTTATTATAATAAATATTTAGATGTTTTAAATTCTGAAACTCAGGCAGCTTATCAATCAACGACTTGTTTTTAGAGTCTACTCCAATTGTAAGCTTAACTACCATTTTTTTATTGCCTAAAATTTTCTCCATAGAATCATCATTTGCATCGAAAACAAACCTTTTGTCTACATATTCAATGTTTTCTCCAAGAACCTCTGCCCCAACTTGATTAACCACATCAAGTAATTGATCATCACTTAACTTCTCACCTCGATACTCGAAAGATTTTAACGTTTTCGGTAATTTTCCAATCGAAGCCCCTTGGAAATCATTTTTAGCAAGCGATATTTTTGAAACTGTGCTATTTTCAAAACTCGCAGGTAGCTGATTTAATTTTGTCCCAATTAAGTAAATTGAATTCAGGTTTGTTAGGCCAACTAGATTTGCTTTGATTAAAGGAGTAAAATAATAGAGATTGAGTCTTTGCAAGTTTTTTAAATTCTCTAATCCAGATTCAATATTCATTGGAATATGGTTCTGGGGAAGTTTCGAGTTTGTTTTGTAATCTCTTGTCAGTCTTGTAATTTCTAAAAACTGTAAGTTTTTAAGCTTATAAACTATTTCAGGTACTTCTTTCTGATCAACATCTAGATTTACACTTAGTTTATATATTTTACTTAAGTCAATGTCTTTTAAAAGAAGAGGGTGAGAAAGCTCAATAGCGTAATATGTTTTTTCCTCTTTCAGATCAGTCTCAGACAATAGAACACCTCTTTTAAAATTGAAATCACCCCCAGAACTTGAGGTGGTAGTTGCATTTGTAGAAGTTTTTGGTTTAGGAGGTGTTGGAGCGGAGTTACTACTTGAAGCATCTACAACTTGAAGCGGAGTACAGTTTGCAAGAAATACCAACGCAAACGCGGGTACAATAAGGTTTTTTTTGAAATTCATTCTAGTGTCAGTTAAAAAAATTACAGATAGTTTTAGTTAGATTTTATTAATATTTTTTGCTAAAGATTGAGTTGAAATGACCAATCGATAAGTTCCGTTCCGAGTTCTTCGCAAGCTTCATTCCAACCTTCAAGCGTTAAGATGGTGACCTGGCGATGATTTTGTTTTCTACCTCTTGAGTCATTTCCAACTCCTTGCTTGAAAGAAATTTCTGCAGCAGTGCAAGTTTTCATGACTGCCCTAGTCTTTTCTCGCGTGGCGATGCACAGTACTTTTCCCATATTGCAAAGTTACTTAATCTTGGTTTAATCCTGCGCCTAAAAATTAATATTCAAAATGAATTTTTTGTCAAACTGATCATTATCAGATTTGCTTATGGCAGCACGATTTCAATTATTCTCGTGGTTTTTTACGTAGATTAATTTTAAATATTCAAAATGGAAGAAGGATTAAGCAGCGGGCAGTTAATTGTGGTTTATATATGTTGCTCATTTATCGGAATTGTGGCTTAATAGACAAAAGTTAGGCTGTAACCTTTTGAATACACTGTTATCATTAACTTTGAAGCAATTGAAAGGTTATGAATAAAAAAAGTGCATAAATTGTAAAGGGATAAATACGAAAAAGAATGGTTTTTCTAGGCGCAAACAACTTTACAAATGTCATACTTGTGGTAAGCAGTTTTTAGGAGGAGAACGAATAGATCCCGCTATACTTTGGGAAGAATATCTAAGAGGAAAACAGACCTATT
>JBLIOB010000092.1:0-14248 GCA_047639575.1 Parvicellaceae bacterium | reverse complement strand
ACCACTCGAAGTAAATTAACGGTAGAACAATGAGCCTTAATGAATGGTTTTAGTTTCTCATAGGCCATGTTAGCTTCGTTTAAAAATTGGGAGGCGAAGACCATATTTGTTGGATAAAAATCTTCCACCGCGCCACGTATACTTAATACAGGTATTGACGACATCCGAATAACACGCTCGGCATTGGATCCAATGAATTTCTGTGGTCCTTCAACTCCGAAAGCTCCTATAACAATGAGATCGGCATTAATTTCCTCGGATTTATCTATTATCGAACGATAAACACTGCGAAACCCCAATTCATAGTGAATCTGGTAATTGTCTATTTTTAGTTGATCAATTCTTTTATGAACGAGTGCATCTAGTTTTGCTATACTAGACACTCCGTTTTCGGATAAATCTTCCATATCTGGTGCGTCTTCATCAATATCAGATCGCTCCATAACATGATAAATATGAATTTTTGCCGAAGTTATTCGTGCCAATTTTTTAGCAACAAGTAACCCATCATCTGATACTGATGAAAAATCAATTGGGACAAGTATTTTTTTCATGATTTAATTTTTATTTTGGTTTAAGAAATCCTCTGTCAGAATGGTGCCGTCATTTAAAATAAGAACGGGTTCTTTCGAGTATACACTAATTTGATTTGAAAAACTCTCATGAAACATTGATTCAAAAAAATTGCGAGTTTGGCGAATTACAACTACCATATCAACATTTCTTCTCTTCACGAATTCGCTCATTCCTTTCAATGCTGAATCGCACCGATATACTTCAAATGAAAATAATTCAGGATGGAGTTTAACTTTGGATTCCATCAAACGAAGTGTCAGCTTATCGTTTACTTCAGATAATTTCCCATCCATTGAAATGTGAACGAAATTGAGCTTGGCCTTAAAGCGTTTCGCCAAATCTTCTACGAGTGTTAGCATATCTGCACTGCCTTTAACCCTTTTCAAATCGGTTGCATAAGCAATTTTCTTTATAGGCTCGTACTTATGATTAGCAGGCACGGTAAGCACTGGGACTTTTATTTTCTCCAGTAAGCTCTGCAAGGAACTTCCTGTCAAAACAGATCGCTCTTCGTCAAAATAAGGCGTGCTCAGTACTAAAAGATCAACTTTCTCCGTTTTCAAACAGTGATGTAATTCTGGTATCAATTTCCCAAATACAATGGTGTAGGAAAATCGAAAATTAATGCGATCTCCATGCAAATAATCTTGCATAAACACTCTTTTTAACGCCCCAATTTCGTGAGTCACATCAATCCATCTTTCACGAAGTTTGGTTTGATATTTTTCTTGAGAGATATTATCATCTACTGGAAAAGTAAATGCATGTAGAATGATTAATTCTGCGTTGTATTTTTGAGCAAATTCAGCCGCGTGAATAAATGCATTTTCTTCAGATCCAATGGATTCATATGGGAATAAAATTTTCTTCATGATCCTTTTTTACTCTTGATTTTTTTCTTCAATTCATTTATGCTGTAAAATTGCAGCTTTCAATCTGCACTTCTTCTGTAGCAATTCTGAATTACTTCTGAACTTTTACAATATCCCTGAGAATTGTTTTTGTAAGTATTTCAGCGGAGCAAGGTTTTGCATAAAAAAAATCGTTTAGGTCGTTATAGTAAAACCTCCAAGGCGAGGAGATTATTTTTAGTTACATTCCCTGAATGAAACTACTACTTATAGAAGATGATAAAGATTTGTTGCGCTCAATGCTATTTTATTTTGATTCTCTTGGATATCGGGTAGAGCGAGCGAAAACGATTAAAGATGGTCTCGAGTTGATAGATTCTCATCAATACGACTGTCTAGTTCTTGACGTTAATCTTCCTGATGGCAGTGGACTTGAGATCTTGCGGAAATTAAAACGAAAAAAATCCAATACGGGGGTGCTCATTCTGTCGGCAAATAGTGAGCTTGATGATAAATTAGACGGCTTGGAAATAGGAGCTGATGATTATCTTACAAAGCCTTTTCACCTATCGGAATTGAACGCAAGAATTCGCTCAATAGTGAGAAGAAATAATGCCGATGGAAACAACACAGTAGTATTTGGAGACTTAAAACTGGACTATTCAGCCAATGAAGCCTTTATTAAGGGAAATCAGGTGGCGCTTACAAAAAAGGAATATGATTTATTGGCATATCTGGTAATCAATAAGAATAAGGTGGTTACCAAGCAATCCATAGCAGATTATATTTGGGGAGATTACGTGGATCAGTCTGAGTCTGCCGACATCATTTATTCACACCTTAAAAACTTGCGAAAGAAGTTATTGAAAGCCGGTGGAATTGACCCTATAAAAACGGTTCACGGAATCGGGTATAAATTTAGTGTTGAAGAAATACCTTAACAAAATTAACCCAGAACCAAATCTTACCACTTCTCATTCAAGATGATTAAAATCTGTATTTAAATGCTGTCTCAGAATCTTTATTCCGACTGACTTTTCTTCAGACTTTCTTCAGAAAAACTATTGTATCATAGTCTCACCTTTACATTAAATAACATGAGCGACCATGAAAAATGATATAATTGGAAGTTTAGAAAAGTTAGCAAACATAAACTAAAAGAAATGTCGATTTATGAAATAGAACCGGCAAGAGAAGAAAAAAAGGTGTTAACTTTTTTTAATTCTTCAGACATTCGGTTGATTGTTTTTGATCTGCATGGAACATTAACCACCAGAACTTCCATTCACCCGTATCATATTGAATACCGAAATCAATATTTGGAAAAAATACTCGGTTATTCATTGCCAGAACACTTTTCGGTTGGTACTGATGAAGCTTTTGGATTATTTCCAGCACTGAATAAATATGATTTTTACAAACACCGGGATAATGACCCATTATTTGAATTCGAAAGAATTCACGCACCAAATCAACAATTGGTCGAGAAACTCATGGCAATATCAAAACATTTTTATACAGTTTTATATACCGACAGCTATTTAAAGCAAATAGAAAGAACTTTAAGTGCAATCGGAATTTGTAATATTTTCGATTCTATTATTGGCATGGAAAATGGTCATAGAAAAGTATCTTCACAGTTTACCATTTATCCCGACCTTTGTTCAGGCCTAAGTATTAAAATTGAAAACGTATTGATTGTAGGGGATAGAATGGATAAAGATATCAACCCTGTTTTACAAGCTGGTGGTAATGCTATAAAAATCGAATCAAGCGCCTTCATAATGGAGGCACTTGAGATAATAAACAAAACGTTTGCTAGCAAAGAACTAATCTGCATTAAAACGCAGTTTAGCCGGAACCGGGTTGATCAATCACCTTCATTATCCATCTGATGATGTTTTGCCATCCAAAATAGAGCAGGTAAATAGAGCGCTAAATCTGCAATGGGTACTTTCCCTTGGAAATATAGAACACTTAAAGATGAAAATTACTTTTGAAGATATCGAAGGTGCAAAGCAAGTTGAGACGAGTATATGGGGTATAACTGATAGGCAAATCATTCTAAAGCAATGCAGAGTTATTCGAATATGCAGAGTTCTCATTGTTTAAGTCATCTAAATTGAGATACGTTCAGGAGAAGAAAAAATCAATCCTGTCCATAGTCAATTTATCTGAAGTTTTGAAAAGGATTTACATCGCCAATATCAGGTCGGTTTAAAAGCTAAAAAACATGTCCAGCGGGGAATTGAGGAGTTATCACTTTTTGTGAATATGTTTTTGACCAGGGTTAATTAAAAAACGATCGACCATGGCTTCACGTCCTAGAAGCATTCTAAATTCCATCCTGTTTCGATTGGCTAAAGAAACCTCTATTTCAAAAGTGTCGTCTGCTATAGTTATTGGGGTCTTAATAATAATTCTTTCTTCAGAAATACCAAAGGATCCTTTAATAGATCGTTTACCCACTAGTTTGGCTTTACAATGAACTCTTATTACATTGTTTTTTTGAATTGGGTAGACAACAAAACGAACCCAACTTTCATTATTTTTCTTGATTAGTTCAATATCAGTTGCTTGTATTGATGATGTTTTTGCTCCAGAATCAATTCTAGCCAAGATAGCAGGCATTTTAACTCACCAAGTGAACACCATTCTTCACTTCCAATAATTTTCAGTTGTTGTGTCTTCAATTCATTCATTGATTTCGCTTTAAATCAAGGCTTCAATTATTCCTCAATTGATATATGAAAGATAGCATCACCCTTATTTACAATGGGCGCATGATTTAAACAAAAAATATAGCCTTTATTAGGGGCCTTTATATCTCTTTCAAAAAAACCAAACGGATCTGAAATACTTCCTAATTTATCTCCTTTTTCATACAGTTTACCCAACATAGCATTAGACCGGAACATTCCAGAATATCCTGCTCTGATCCACTTAGATTTACCAATTACTATAGGGACTGATTTGTTGGTGTTAGTCACTTTTACAAGTTCTTTCTTGAAATTTCGAATTCCCAGATGATCCATGACATTTAACGCTCCGGTAACACCAGTATTAGTAATGTCTTCGTCAAAATCTAGTGATTTTCCACCCTCATATAACAGCACTTTTTTACCCAATTTAATCGCAGATTCTCTATATGATTTCTTTCTCTGTTGTGATTCAACTATAAATGGGGCGCCAAAAATTTTTGCTAACTCTAAACTTTCACTATCACCATTGTTGATTCGAACTTGTGCTGCATTAAAACGATTTGCTCCACCAGTATGAAAATCTAGACAATAATCTGCAAGCGGCACTATTTCTTTCATTAAGTGGTAAGCAAAAATACTTGCTAAAGAACCCCTTTTTGTTCCCGGAAAGACTCTATTCAAATCTCTTCCATCTGGAAATTGGCGACTTTGGTTTAGAAAACCAAAAACATTCACAACAGGAATACAAATGACCATACCTTTCTCTGGCTTGTTATATCCTTTAGATACCAATTGCCTTACGATTTCTATACCGTTTACTTCATCACCATGAATACCTGCAGTGATTAGAATTGTAGGGCCTTCTTCTTTGGCCCGCTCAATGATAATGGGTACTTCAATTTTGGTTCGAGTATGTAGTTTTGCAATGTCTAAATTTAGCTGTAAACCTTTGCCACGTGAAATAACCTTTCCTAATACTTCAATACTAGTTGTCTGCATTTCTCTCCACATATTTAATGATTTGAGTAGCAATGTCCTTTTCTGTGGCCGCTTCAATGCCTTCCAGGCCTGGAGAAGAATTCACCTCTAAAACCAACGGCCCTTTATTTGATTGAAGCAAATCTACACCAGCTATTCCAAGTCCCAATGCTCTCGCTGCACGAAGCGCTGTATTTTCTTCCTCATCTGTTAGTGTGACAATATTTGCACTTCCTCCTCTATGCAAATTAGATCGGAACTCCCCCTCTTTACCCTGACGTTTCATGGCTCCAATTACAACTCCATCAATAATGAACACTCGTATATCGGCACCACCTGCTTCGGCAATAAATTCTTGAGCAATTACTCTTGCTTTTAGACCGTTAAACGCCTCTAGAATAGATTCTCCCGCGTTTTTAGTGTCCGCCAAAACTACTCCAAGGCCTTGTGTACCTTCTAATAATTTAATTACTAATGGCGCACCTCCAACTGAGTCTATAACGTGACCTGCATCTTTGGCAGAGTCAGTAAACACCGTTTTGGGCAAACCAACTCCCGCTCTTGATAAAATCTGTAAACTCCGTAGTTTATCTCTTGATCGCACCAAGGCTTGAGATTCAGTGGCGGTAAAGACTTTCATCATCTCAAATTGACGAACAAGTGCGGTCCCAAAGAAAGTGATGGACGCACCAATACGAGGAATTACAGCATCTATTTCCGTTAGATACTCCCCGTTATAGTATATTTTAGGATTCTTTTTTTCAATTTCAATATTGCACTTTAAGGGATCGATCACGATCATTTCATGTCCTTTAGCTTCGCCTGCTTCTATAATTCTCCGTGTAGAGTATAGTTTCTTATTTCTTGATAAAATTACGATTTTCATGGTTTAATTTTTTTCCTCTTTAGAGAAGTTGGTCTTATTTTGTTTGTGGTCACTTATAATAATCTGTTATGTGTTCGATATTAGGACTCGAAATATACTAGTGGTCACTTATTTTTTTTAAATAAAACGCATTACGAGGGTGTGAAAACCTCCTAGCCCTTTCAGATAAAGGATTCATGTCAAAAAATAAATTATTGTTTTTTGATGTGGCAGTATATAGGATCGTGATTAAATTGATAATTGAAATCGATCACATAAGGCCTGTATTCTTTTCCGTGCCCCAAGGAGTCTCATTTTTATAGCAGTTTTAAGTAATTCTATTGATCAGCTGCATTAATCCGAAGAATGATTTTGATACTTCTTCTTTTCCAGAAAGTTGGAATGTCTGATAGATAAATTAATTGGTAGCTTTGTGCTTTATGGCAATAAGAAAGAAAGCGGAATATACAGACGAACAATTGGTAGAACTAATAATCAATGGTGAGAGCAAATATTTTGGTTCCCTCTATGAACGTTATCGGGAAAAGGTTTATAGTAAATGTTTGGGAATGACTCACAATGCCATCATTGCGGAAGATCATACACAGGATATTCTGATGAAAGCTATGCAGGCGCTAACTACATATAAAGGAGATGCCAAATTCAGTACTTGGTTATATTCCATTACTTACAACCATTGTATTGATTATCTTAGAAAACACAAGCGTATTCGTTTCGATGATTGGGCGGAATTACTGGAAATTCCAGAAGAAAATAATGAAGAAGAAGTAATAAAAATAATGGAGCTGCATAAAGAACGGCTAACATTGCTTCTCGAATTGCTTAAACCTGCCGACAAAGCCATTATTATTTTAAAATATTGGGAAGGGATGGAATTAGAGCGAATTCAATACATTCTTAGCATTGACTCAATGCCAGCATTAAAAATGAAATTACTACGTGCACGTAAGCGTTTACGAGCTTTCCATAACAAATTTCACCCCGTTATAAAAGCCTAAACGGTTACCTTATTATGTTTTTGCGTCACAAGTTCAATTCATCAATTGAGCTATGAAACGTATTGTTTTCCCATTTGAAGTATGCATGGATAATAGAAATGCATTCGTGTACGCATCTAAACTTGCCTATGTTTTAAATACCGAACTGATTCTGCTAAATACCTTCGAATCCCATTCTGAAAAAGAAGATCGTCAACGATGGAATGAATTGCAAGAAGAAATACTTGGATTACAAGGCTACTACCAAAACGAATATTCGAATTCAGAGGATAACATTGGAATAAAACATAGTCTCCGTTGTTCTCAAAATCAACTACTGAACGAAATATTTAATACAATCTCTAAAGAGCCTGTTGAGTTAATTGTTTTGAATATGCCTTACTATCAAACAGAAACCAAAGAAATAACTGGAGAAGTGATGCAAGAAATATTGGAATACACTTCTGTTCCCGTACTCATGGTTCCGGAAAATAAAAACTACCAACCCATTAACAAAATAGTATTTGCCACAGATTTCAATACCATCATCAAGGATGAAACGAATTTGAATAATGCACTTCATTTGGCTAAATTATTTAGCGCAAAAATTCATTTTTTGCATGTCGTAAATGCCGAAAAACCAGAATATGAAGACAAAGGAATGCTGGAGAGAATTGCTAAACTCGTCAAAGAGTCTGATAAATTCAGCTATTCCAAAGAAAAAGGAACCGATCTACTTCAAACGGTTACCAAATATGTTAGAGGACGGGAAATAGATTTGGTTGTTTTAGTAAAGCAAAAACGCGACATTTTCGAAAGTCTATTTCACGATGAATTTACGAGACAGTTAACACTTTATTCAAAAGTTCCCATCTACATTCTCAAAGAGTCTCAAAGATT
This sequence comes from Parvicellaceae bacterium, assembly GCA_047639575.1. Lineage (GTDB taxonomy): Bacteria > Bacteroidota > Bacteroidia > Flavobacteriales_D > Parvicellaceae > JBLIOB01. The sequence goes on along the minus strand of JBLIOB010000092.1, from coordinate 6,378 downwards.
TTCAATAGACCAGATTAAACAAACGACACTATTTAATTAACGCGCAAACCATTGGTTCTATAAACAATAAGTAATGACATTTCAGAAAATAGTTGATTCCACAATAATTGATTTTGGAAACTACAAGTTAACTGTGTCCTTTGTAATGACTGTGCTTATAGTTGTTCTGGTGGTTAAACTGATTTATGGTCAACAAAAAAGCAATCTGTTACTTTGCACACTGCTGCTGCTGCTGCTGCTGCTGCTGCTAGGAAATGTAGTGGCTAATTCAACAATAACGATTTTTTTGAGTGACATTGCTTCTGGTTTTATATGTTGGTAAATTAATTGTAGTATTTGGTGAAATATTGCCAGAAGCAGCCTTTTCGCGTTATGCACTTACCAGTGGTGCGCGGTCTGTTTGGTTAGTCCGTTTGTTTATTTATTGTCTTGCTTTACCCGATCGCTGGCCCAATATCGTGGGCGCTCGACAAGCTATTGGGAAAGGAGATGCCAACAATTTGGAATAAGCTTGAAATCCAATAAATTTTAGCGGCTCATGAAAATAATACTGAGTCCGAAATTGATAAGAATGAAGAACGTATTATGGTTGGTGCTCTTTCCTTTTCCGATAAACAAGTAGAACAAATTGTGAGTCCAAAGTTAGTGGTGTATGGTTTAAAGGATGACGTTGCTACAGATTCTGAATTATTGCCGGAGTTAAAAGAAAAGGATTTACCTGTTTTCCCATTATTGGAAAAGACTCAGATGATGTGGTTGGGTTAATCGATTCTAAAACTTTTATTGGCGTTTCTGGAAGCGATAAACATAGTGAATACTTAAATGAAGGTGATGTATTATCGGTTACAGATACGTTGAGACTTGACAACTTACTAAACCACTTCATCAAAACAAGGAAACATCATGCTTTGGTCTATGACAGTTAAGGTTCATATGCCGGAGTAGTCACACTTGAAGATGTAATTGAAGAGATAATTAATGTTGAAATTGTTGATGAAGCTGATACTGAAGCAAACATGCAACAATTTGCATTGCGTAGTTTGAAAAGATCATTTTCGATCATTAAAGTGTTGGAGTAGTAGAAGCTATCAAAAATTAGACTTCGGTGGTTGTATATCACTGTTAATCTATACATTCCTTCTAACTGGCTATTAAGCATACCCATTAACACGTTTCATTCATTCAATTACAATGTTACCTTTTTGCAGGTCTACGTCTAAAAGAAAATTAAAACAACATTACCGATGAATTTTTTTAATGAGTGGAATATAGATTACCTGAAACCTGAGATTATCCAAACAATTATTGCAATTGCTTTACTTTATTTAGTCAGAATCGTTTTTGGTCGCATTGTGAAAAAACGAATCCTTAATACCGAGTTTAGCACTGCTAGAAAAACGGTAGTAATAAAGATCGTTAATCTGATACTTGTTATTCTTCTGATTGCCGCACTTTATGGAGTTTGGGGTGTGGAATCAGAAAATTTATTGCTGATTTTATCTTCAGTTGTTACAATTCTGGGAGTAGCATTTTTTGCACAATGGTCCCTTCTTGCCAATATCACCTCTGGGCTAATCCTTTTTTTTCAACATCCATTGCGGATTGGTTCCAATATTAAGATATTGGATAAAGACTATCCTATTGAAGGTACTATTATAGATATTACCGCTTTTTTTGTGACAGTAAAACGCCTTGACTCTGAAAAAGTAATGATTCCCAATTCAGTGGTCTTGCAAAAGCCAATAATAGTATTGGGCGAAATCAAAAAAAATTAAGGAAATTCAAATTTTAGGTTACCAAAATTAATAGCTGCGTCTTAATCTTAACAGAACATAAAAACATGAAGGCAACAAAACAAAGATCGTCACTAAAAAAAGGATTACCGCCAGGATCACTAGTATATATTGGTCGTGAACGGAATGATATACCAACTATTTCCGTTATAGATTATACTGCCGCAGAGGTTGGTGAACTGGCGCTAAAATCGGCCAGCGATTGTGAGCCATATAAAGGAAAAAAATCTGTTACTTGGTTCAATGTGAACGGTATTCATGATTCTAATTTAATGAAGGAATTACAAGGGATATTTAAAATTCATCCATTAGTGATGGAGGATATTATGAACACCCATCATCGACCAAAAGTAGAATTCGCAAACGACTATATTTTTTTCACCCTAAAAATGATCCGAAAAGATGCAGGAAGCGATTTATTACAACGTGAACAGGTAAGTTTCGTTTTCGGTGAAAATTATATCATTTCATTTCAGGAAGTTGAAGGAGACGTGTTCGATCCGATTCGTGAACGGATTCGTTCTGGAAAAGGGAAAGTTCGACAAAAAGGATCTGAATATCTGATTTACCTTTTGATGGATGTAGTTATAGATCAGTACATGGAAATTACCGACAGTATCAGCGATCAAATTGAGATTCTAGAAGATCGACTTATAAAGGGAACCTCTGACACACTGCTGCTTCAGATAATAAAGTTGAAAAAGAACTTACTGTTCATGAAGAAAGCAATTGATCCTTTAAAAGAGGCGATCAGCAAAATTCAGAAAGAGTGTAACGAAGAGTCGGTAAAATACTTCGATGATCTGCACGACCATATTTTGCATGAAACCGAATCCATCAATGCGCACAAAGAGGCGCTGATTTACCTTACCGATTTACATCAGTCACAATTGAGTAATAAAATGAATGAGGTAATGAAGGTACTTACCATCATGGCTTCGATATTTATTCCGCTAACTTTTATTGCTGGAATTTATGGCATGAACTTCAAACACATGCCTGAGTTAGCTTATAAATGGGCATATCCTTCAGTCTGGATAGTCATGATATCGGTAGCATTATTAATGCTTGTTTATTTTAAAAAGAAGAAATGGTTATTTTCAAGCAAGAGTAAAATTTAAATGCACTTTTAGGGAAATGTGAATAGGCTTATTTCCTGTGCTCTTTTGCATCTATGAAGATGTAACAAGGGATCCTTGAGGATTTTGTTTTTCTGATCAATAATACAGAAATTAGAAAAGCCATCAAGTCAGTTGAAGGGCCTTTTTGACTATAAAGAAACAGATACGGGATGACACCAAATACAGGAATCAATTATTGAACGAAACGGACATTTCAAAACCGTTTCCGTCAAAAAAATTTTATTTAATGAAACTAGTAAAAAATTAAAAGAGATTAAAAATGAGAGTACATACGAAGTAGACACAAGCAAGTTTATCGCCAAAAACAAGGTCAATTCTACTAAGTGCGATTTTAGAAATCTTGTAAGCTTCCAAATAGCCGATTACATGCCGTCTAATAGTCTTGTATTTCTTAACCGTTGAAGTAGTGTATTCTGGTAATTCTTCAAACTGTTCAATGGTCTTGTCAAAGAATTGAATCAATCCAATTTGTGACTTGTCATTACCTTGGAAAATATCTCGAATACTTTTAGCTGTTGGCTCTTTACCATCATTCACCAAGCGAGTATGAATACTATTTAATTCGTTTTCTGCTTGTGACAAATAAGCGTTTAACTCAGGATTCTTTAGAACTCTTTGTTTGCCTTCAACTCAATCCTGTTCAGTAACCAACTTATGTAGATTGAATTCTGCTTTCTTGCGATTAACTGTTATTCGGCAGTAGATCGGCTTTTGCTTAGAGTCACCTCTTTGAAGCAAATAGAACTTTGTGGAAAAGGAGAATTTACTCATTACTTAGTTTCTTTAAATCAACATAGTAATCGGGACATTCTGAATTCTTTGATTCAGCAACTAGGGTCATTTCTGAATCATTCAAGAATGTTATATAAAATAGAACATCATCCACTATAAACATCCTTTCAGCAATTTTGATGTTCTCGAGATCGCCATGTAGAATCACTTCATTGGCAGATATAAATTCTATTTTGTCAAATGCATTAGGATCGGAGGGACAAGCTTGATAACCTAGTCGGCTAATGTCTGCGTTCAATTCCCATTTACCTAATAAGAAATCAGGATTTACTGCGAATTTTTTAAGTGTTTGAATTATAGATTGATCAAATTCGGTTCTAGTCCAAGAGTTTTGCCCAAATGCCCCTGACAGCTCTTTTTTGTCAATAAACAACTTTCCATTTTCAATATTGAATCCTCGCGAAATCGTTGTGTCACTTTCTATATAAAGTATGCTGTCACTTTTAATTTCATACGGCACCGCGTAGCTAACGAAGTAGGGATATTGCATAGTCCAAATAGAATCTTCACTAAAAATAATGTCGTAGTCATTAACTCTTTCAACTGTCACTTTCGTTAACTCGCTTGGAGTGAACGAAGATGCTCCTTCCCATTCACCAATGACCGATTGGTTGTCAGAACAACTTAAGAGTAATCCAATTAAGGCAAGGCAAAAAATCTGTCGAATCTTTTTCATAAAATAGAACTTTGTGGAGAAGGAGAATTTACTCATCTTCTCCAGTATAATAGCCATGCATGCCGTGTACTATCATTTAATTCGATCCAGAGCTCATTCTCATTTACGTCCTCAAATTGATACATCTTATTGTTTATTGAAAACTTACGATTGGATACGTCTAAATGGTGCATTAAGCCATTCCAGTAAATAGAATCACCCGTAATTGATAAACTGTCAGAAGCATTATGCTGTATGCTATCAAAACATTTTGCTTTTTGCCCCAATTTCCAATTACCATTTAAGACATCCCGATTAATTCCGTTAGGGTTTAATGTTTTAATTATGGAGGGGTCAAATTCAGATTTGATTAAAGTGAAAATAACTTCAGCATCAGCCCGTTGATTCAAAAAGACCATGAACATAGTGTCACCGAGAATTGAAAAAGTGCCTCCTTGTTCTTTGCCTGCTTCGTCAGTGCCTCGTAGCTCTTTCTCATTATGATCGAAATAAAAGACAGAATCATGTTGTTCAATGCTGTATTCCGTTTTGTCAAAACCAATATTGGGGTAGTGCATAAAGGTTAACGAGTCACCTTTAATCCAGTAATTATCTGAGTAGAAACCCAATTCAGCTCCTTTAGTTTTGTTTATGTAATCATAAGCTTTGTCACCTACCCAAAGTCCCTGGATTTGATCAACAGTCGAAACTTGATCGTTATTGTTTGTTGTTTGGTTTACATTTTCAGACGAGCAACTGTTGAAAACCAGTATCGATGCTAATGCAATTAAATTTATCTGTTGAAACATTTTCATAGTGTTGAAACATTGTTGAGACAAATCTAGAAAATTAAATGACTTTGTTGATGGACTTGGTAAGGTGGACAGAGTCCACCGAAGCTCAAGACGCCTTGAAGAAGTATGTTGCGCAAGCAACCCTACTTCGCCAAGGCTTCGAAGAGCGGAGGTGGAGTCGGGGAGAATCGAACTCCCGTCCAAACAAAGAACCATTAAGCCTTCTACATGTTTATTCTATGATTAATTTTCGAAAATTACCTGACCATAGACAGCCCAATAATAGCTTAGCTCATTGATTTCGCAAAAAGTACCTGAGCATTACTTCCGCTATTCCTGTTTTATGATACCCGTTGTAATGAAGGCAAGAAAATCTCCATTACCGGGCACTTGCTCCGAGCTACTATCTTCACACGGATAAGCATAATAGAACTTAGTTCAAATTACGCGGCAAGAGCATAGTTATTGTTACCGTTTATAGGTACGAGAATCGATATTTACGAGCCGTATTCACAGTGCTCGACATGCTTACGTAATAATTTCAGTTGTAGTCAAAACCAGTCGACCCCATATAATTATTACTGCAAAACTAAGGTTTTTCTACTATCTCACGTAGTTTTCCGTTAACTTGCTTGCGAGAATGAAACAATTAGTTATCATATCGATTCTATTACTTTCAACGCCTTTTGCATTTTCCCATAATCAAGAAACCGTTGATAGCCTGAAATCCTTCCTTAGTCAAGCAGAGACAGATGGGGAAAAGTATGATCTACAGATGCTTCTAGGTGCCGAATTCTTCTACTCCAAACCTGATAGTTCTGTCAATTATTTCAATGAAGCCCGTGGAAGTGCAGTTAAGCTTACCGATCGAATTAAGATTAGTGCAGCATTGTTAGAATTGGCAAGGGTTAACAAATCCGTTGGTAGCTATCAAATTGCAATGGAATATGCTCTTTCAGGACTGAGATGGGCAGAAGAAGAGAATAGCCCTACGGATCAGATGCAATGTGCGCTAACTTTAGCCGGTATTTATGCCTTGCTTGGGGACTACGTAGAAGCGAAATCATATTATGCTTATACTATCCAAAAAGCAAAAATAGTTGATGATGAAAAAAGACTGGCTTATGCGCATATTGGGATTGGCAACATCGATTATTTTTCAGACAGCTTAGGGCTCGCTGAGTACCATTTTACCACCGCCC
>JBLIOB010000091.1:0-14315 GCA_047639575.1 Parvicellaceae bacterium | reverse complement strand
AATGAAATTATTCACCAAAATATTGCTCATACATCCGGTTGGCGAGATCACAGTTAAAAAAATATCATGACTTGAGGAATCAGTAAAAACATGCACTGGGTTTTGCTGGTTAGACGTTGTTCCATCACCGAAATTCCAAAACCATGAACTTCCTGATGAAGAAGTATCTTGAAATGCGACAGTCAAAGTACTACAATCAACTGCTAGCGCAGTAAAACCTGCAGTAAAATCTTCAATTACAAAAGTTGAATAATTACTTATATACAAATAACAACCGTTTGCCGTTTGAGTGCTTAAACTAACTGTATACGTACCTGGAACAGTATATACATGTGTAGGCAGCGGATTTGAAGAAGTTGTACCATCTCCAAAATCCCATAACCAAGAATAATTTCCAATAACATTATTAGAAAAGTCAACTGGATACGGCAGACATCCGAGTGACGTATCTGATAGGATAATATTCAGACTGTCAGTAACCACATAAATTAAGGATGACATTAACAAAGTATCGAAACATCCGATACCATTAGATGTGATTAGCGTTACGTCATATATCGAATCAGACACATATGTATGCGAAGGATGTTGTTGATTTGAAGTTATACCATCACCGAAGTCCCAAAACCAGGTTGTAGCACCAAGACTTGAATCAGAAAATAAAACTGTCAAGGGAGCACAACCGTTGAACTCATCAATTGAAAAACTCGATTCAAGTATATTCATAACGACTTGCGTCTGCGCCAAATCTTCGCATCCTCCTGGTGAAACCACCCACAAATTGACAAAAAATGATCCAGAAGTGTTGTATACATGCATTGGATTTTCTGCTGTGGATGTAGTTCCATCTCCAAAGCTCCACAAATATGAAGCTACCCCTGTTGAGCTGTTAATAAAAGAAATAATGTCACCTGCACAACCAAAGTTGGTTGAAGCGCTGAAATCAGCTATTGGATCTTCATAAACCTGTATATATGTTGAATCCGTTAATAAATTTGGACAACCATTACTGTCTATAATAGCCAATGTAATTGGATAAATTCCACTGCTCGAATAGGAGTGCATCGGGTTAGCTAACAAACTGGTGTAACCATCTCCAAAATCCCAAGCACTTTGTGTAAAAGCGGAACTTGTATTTAAAAAATTCACCGTATCGTCTATACACAGCAATGGGTCATCAGAAGAAAACGAAATCGGCATTCCGGTTATATTTTCAATAAAACTAGTTTTCGTTAAAGAATTTACGCAACCGCTTGAATTAGTCGATAACAGAGTAACGTCAAAAAGACCTAGACTTGAGTACATGTGAGAAACTGAAGAAGCTGTACCAATTGTACCATCACCAAATTGCCAAGAACTTACAACATTGTTAAGGGTAATATCTGTGAACTGATACGAGTAATTTGTTCCACATGCTTGGTTAGAATCAACTGTGAAATCTACAGTAGGCAGCGGATCGATAAGAATTGAGCTAGTCATTTGGAAAACATCAGAGCAAGATGAATTGGAAGCCAGTAACGTTACCGTATAGAAACCGGCAGCGGAATACTGATGATTTGGAGAAATATCAGAAGATGATGCTCCGTCTCCAAAATCCCACAGATATTGAGTCGCGTTAAACGAAGTATTTATAAACTCTACTGAATTATTGTTTACGCAGTTTCCAGTTTGATTATATGTGAACCCCGAAATTGGGTTGTCTAACACATCAATAATGTTAATCATAAACAACGTATCTGAAGTTCCAGACGTGCCGTTCGCTATCAAGCGTACTGTATAATTTCCGGGAGTAAAATAAACAGCACTAGGATTGGCTAAGATTGAAGTACCGCCATTCCCAAAATCCCAAGAATAACTAGTAGAACCAGCTGACGTATTGTTAAAGCTAACGCTCAAGGGTGAACAACCGCTTGTTACTGAAGCCGTTGCTGAAGCGCTTACTACTTGCGCATTAACTTGTCCTATTCCCGTTCCGATAAGGACTAATATTGCAGCGATGTGGTGTTTATATCTCATTTACTTCCATTTAGGTTAAGACAATTATAAGTCTACCTAAAAAGAAAAGCGAGCGTTAACTTCCCAACTGGTCGTTCTGATTTCCTAACAGACCATTTTTTATCTAAATGATTAACCCACTAGTCGATAAAAGTGATAGCGGTACGTTGACCTTCAAGTATCTACGAGCCCATTAATAATAGCATATTTAACGAGGCCCGTTGTGTTTTTAACTTGAAGTTTATGAAGTAAATTGTTGCGATGGTAATCTACAGTTCGCTTAGAAATGGAAAGTGTTTTAGCAATCTCCATGTTCGTTTGTTCATCGGCAATCATCTTTAAGACTTGCATCTCCCGATCGGTTAAGTTATTCTTAAAGATGGGAGTAATACCAGCCATTTTAGTCGCCTTTCCTCTTGACTTTTTAAGCAATTTCTGAGCTACTTCGTTGCAATAATAATTTTGATATTTATAGACCGTTTCAATTGCTTTGATCATTTCTTCTAACCCGACATTTTTCAATAAATAACCCATTGCCCCAGCAGAAATTGCTTGATCAATAACATATTCTTCTTCGTGCATCGAAATTATAATAATCCTTGCATCCGATTTGATCTTTTTAATATGTCTAGCAATCGAAATTCCGTCTTGACCTGGCATATTGATATCTAATAAGTAAATATCAAAATCCTCTTGGTCCACTTTTTCCAGTACTTCTGTACCTGTTTCCGCCTGGGTGATATTCGGAATAAATGATTTCTGTTGCGTTAGCATAAGTTTCAATCCTTCACGCACCATTCTATGGTCATCGGCTAATAGTATTTTTATATTTTTCACTTACTATATTTTAAATGTTGCTTGTAACAAAGTTCCTTCGTCTTTTAAACTGAAGAACTTGAATTTCCCATTGATGGCCCCTACCCTTGACTCCATATGCTTCACACCATTCCCTCTATCTTTAAGAACGCTTTGATCGAAACCACTCCCATTATCCTTAAGTTCTATTGACAATTTAGAAGGAGTAAATTCCAGTTTAATAATTAATGAATCTGCCTCGGCATGCTTTAATGTATTATTAATAAACTCTTGAACAACTCTGTAAATTGCAACTTCAACGTGTTTTTCGATAGGTCTGATTTCTCCAATAACTTCATAATTAAAATCTATTGGATGAATTGCTTGCAAAGAATTAACTAATTGAGAAATAGCCAAATCTAGATTTCCTTTATCCAGGGAAGCTGGTAACAAATCGAAGACGATTTTTCGAATAGAATCAATGGACGATTCTAGCATCGATTTACAGGATTCGATATTCTTTTTGGTCTCAACATCTATTTCGCCATATGAGGCAACGTTCAGGTACATTTTAATCGCATTCATCTCCTGCCCTAGAGAATCATGTAAATCAAACGCTAACCTTTTCCTTTCGCTCTCCTCTGTATCTATTATGGTTCTTAGCACCAGTTGCTCTGTTTTCTTTTGATCAGTTATATTTTTTGCAATAACCAGTATCCGATTATTGGCGTCATCTGGAATCTTAGAAATTGTCACAGAGACTGGAATTTCACTGCCTTGTTTAGTTGTTAGGAATAATTCTGAAGTGAAAAACTCAAGCTCGTTATTCTGAACTTTTTTTATTTGTGCCTGATTTAAGCCGCAAAAAGTGATAATTGAATTCAGTTTTTGTCCTTTTAATTCAAATTCATCAAATTCTAACTCTCGTTTTATAGCGTCATTGTATTCATCAATAGTCAAGTCCTCGTTTATTAAAAACAACATCTCAGCTACTGCATTGTAAATACTACTGAAGTAATCTCTAGAGACAGTTGTTGTTTCAAGCTCTTCGCCCAACATATTAATGGCCCCCAGAATCGTATCTCGTTCATCACGATTCTCAGAAATTTTTGCACGCTTTTCATAGTCTCCTATGGCATAGGCGAAAATAAGCTCCTTAACTTCTTCTATGTCTACTATTTCAGATTTCATAAATATTTTCTTACCCAGATTAATGCTTCCTTTTTTTCCTTGAACATTTTAACAGGAATCGGAGGACGCTTGAAATTAACTTTCATGAAGAAATTAGCTAGCATACTATTGAACCCTGATCCAATTATCATGGCTGTAGCTTTTAAATTTTCGCTTCCATGATCTGTAAAATATGATCTAGCATCTTTAGAAACAGATAGAACTTTAGTCACATCTACCACTAAAACCGCTTTGAACCCTTCATGTGATCTTATTCTATCTTCTGTAACTTCCTTAGCAGCTGCAAGGTTTAGATCAACCGCATGATATTCACCATAACAAACTCCATCTTCATATTCAATTGTTGCCCATTTCGACACTATTTTATTACCCTGCTTTATCATCACACTAAAGTAACATTCTCAATTTTATCTGGAAATTTGACTGATAATTTCTTGATTAAAATTATCCTGAACGTTAGCATACGCAAATTTAGGGTTTTGTTCAGCCCCAAGTTTTTTCTTTTCTACATCAGCTGTATAGCCAAAAAACACTTTTTTAAACCCTCTTTCTCTTGCATTATTTGCAATCTGAAATAAAAACTGTTTGTAAACATTAAATTCAAAATTCTTCTGATAATCAAGCCCCAATAACAAAGGCGTATAGTTCCCATCATTTGCGTAACAGCATCCAATAGCTACTATTCCATTATTTACATCATCCGTAGCTATTTCATTCAATGTCAATATTGAAAATTCCCAATTTTTTTCATTACTCATTTCCTCAAATACAGATTTTGGATATTCAAATGAATTTACCGCCATGTTTCTTCTTGAAACCTCTAAGTACATCGAATAAAATAACTCAGTCTGCTTTTTTGTAAGTGAATCAACCGTTGAAAAGCTAAACAAATCCATATTCTTCACTACTTCACCACGAACGTGACGTCTGCTTCTTTTTGAAAGTGTTGAGATAAAATCTAATTCAACTTTATCAGATACGTTAGGAATCGTATTAGAATTTGGCATTTGAAAACGGGAATAACCATAATCATGAAATAACTTTTCTAATTCCTCCTGACCAGGAGAAAAATCACGCATTATAACGGTATTTATATCTTCTCTAACTTGAATAAGAGAAACTTGATCAAGTATCATTTCCAAAGCTTCTTTGTACTGTCCATGATCCGTATTATAATGTAAATGATCTCCTTCAGATATCATAGAACCCATAACCAAAGCCTTTGACGTCAGACAATATCTATCTTCTTCCCTTTGCACTTCGATTTCTTCAGATATTTCTGGGTAGGAGAATAAATCATCTTTAATTAAGCCAGCGGTGAAATAAGTTATCGCGACCAGCTCATCTAATTCATCTTTAACAACTATATAATAAAACTCCCAATTATGCTCCTCCCACACGTTATTGGTGAATGCCTTTTCAAACATCAACATTGAATTGTGATTATAATGCCCTTCATCTTTCCATAACCCGTCCCACAAGCTTGAATCCACATGTTTAATGGAACGATGAACTTGTGTAGATAATTTTAAAGGAATGACTTTGTTTGTGATCTCTTCAAGTACCCGAGTATTTTGATCTAATAAAGGCAGCTTAAATGCTTTAAGGACATCGTTCCAGTCCTTATTCTCCTCCTTCAGAGCAAGAGGATAGTGGTAACTAATAGCTTCAATTAATGAATAAATATTTTCTTTCGAAACATGCTGAGTAATTGTAAATCTCAATCCTGTGTTATTCATAGAAACGGCAGGGAATACGGCCAGATTAACGTAAAAGCCATCGTTTAACAGCCTCTTATTTAAGTTGTAGCCAACATTTGGTTGTCCGGAGCCAATAAAATATATTGGTGTTTCTGGGCTAGATAAAACTGGAAGATTAGTTTGAGCAAGTAACGTATTACAGTATTCAATTTTAGCGTTTAATTCTTCTTGCTTAAGCAATAATTCCCCTGATAACATTATTTCGGATGCAGCGATAGAGGCCCCTAGAACTGAAGGAGCAATTGGATGAGAATACCCAAGAGGGCCCCCAAAAGTTTGAACCTTTAAATAAGTCAGTTCATTAGGAAACACGGCTATTCCACCTGTAGCTCCAAAACCTTTCGCTAAAGTCGAAATTAAAATCATCCGGTCTTTATGCTTCACATCAGAAAAAACTGCACCGCACCCTTTTACCCCACTCCATCCAACACCATGAGCATCATCAGCATACAGGTGTAGCTGAGGATATTTATCCATCAGTAAGTTTATTTTTTCAATTGGCGCAATATCACCATACATCGAATAAACTCCATCAACCATATACCAGATTTTCGAATGAACATCTCTCATCTTAATCAATGCTCTTTCTAACATATCCATATTATTATGCCTTATCATTTGCACCTTCGTACCTCTCGGCACCATTAACTGCGCTGCATTTTGAACACTGAAATGAACTTGCTGATCAAGAATAATTGAATCTTCCGGATCCACAACGATTGGCAAAACGCTAATATGAGCTAACGTAGTAGATGAAAACACTAACGTTCTTAATCCGTCAAAAATTTGACTCAAATTATCTTCCAAATTGTGTACTTGCTGAGAAGCTACAAACGCCCTTGAAATTGAAAATTGTGTACCATAATTACGTGTATACTCACAAGCTTTATCAATTAATCTTGGATCGATTTCTAAGCCTAAATAACCACATGTTCCAAAATTCAGTAAAGTTTGATTCTCGATGTGCATGTACTTACCTTCCCAATTATCTGAGTCATAAGTTAAATGCGTGACCTTTCGATCTCTTGATTCATTTACAATATCATTAACTGTGTCAATATAATTGTTGTGCGTTATTTTAGCCATTTAAAGGAAATTTTGATTCATTATCAATTTAGCGCACCTAGCTTCTTTCCCTATTAATCTATAGCAGAAATCAGGTATTTAAACGGGTATAAACAGGTACTTATACTAGGTTGATTATGGATGAAAATTGTGATTTTTAACAGGGTCAAGTAGAACGTTGAGAAACCAAAAAGGCACGTTACGAAATTACCTTCTAAACATTGGAACTTATTTTCCGATTATCGAGTATATACAGGTATTGAAAAAGTATGAACCTCCTTTTTTAACACGATAAACGTACACAACTAACCGAATTGAATCGCCTCAACAATAACCCAACGTCATTGGCTTGTAATGCCATTTTACAAGCATTACCACAGGCTGTCATTCTGGTAAAGAATGATTTAACTGTAGTTTTGGTAAATACCGCTGCATTAAACTTATTTGGAATCTCAGAATCAAATTCAGAGTCAATTAAGGTCCTTTCTGACCTTTTCAATTCAGAACCTGCAAACAATCAAACTGAAACAAGTAGGCTAGAAGAAGCTATTCGAAACTTTAAAGGACAATCATCCATCTCGATTTACGAAAGCCTTTCTTCCAGTTTTCATTTAAGTCCACTTGCGTTGAACGAACATGACTTAATTCAAATTAGCATAGCGCCTACGTTAAGTGATGAAAAAATATTTACTAAACTTTTCCAAGACTCTGCAGATGCAATCTTTATCATCGATAAAGAAACTCGCGAAATACTAGAAATGAACGATTTGTTCGTTGAACATATTGGATACTCAAAAGCCGAACTCTTACGAATGACTGCATGCGATATTGATAAGCGGATGACCGAAATTCAAGTTAATGACATTCGCTCTAAGGTTATTGATGATGGTGAAATTTGGTTGGAGCACATCCACATCCATAAATCTGGGCAAGAAATCCCCGTAGATATTAGAGCGAAGCAAGTTCAGTTCAAAGAAAAAGAATGTTATCAATGTTTAGTTAGAGATATCAGTGAAAAAAAAACAGAGTCTCAATTAGAAATAGAGAAAAGTAAGCAACGCTTTAGACAACTTACCGAAACGACAAAAGAGGCATTCTGGCTTACTGACTGGATTTCAAAAGAGACACTTTATATAAGCCCGGCTTATGAGTCAGTATATGGCGGTTCTGTTAAGGAATTGATGGAAAATTCAAAAAGCTGGACCAATCAAATTCATAAAGATGACTATGAATGGGTTACCAAAGAATATGCAGAAAAAGGATTTAAAGGAGAATATGATATAGAGTTTAGAGTGGTACATCCTGATGGTCAAATTAAATGGGTCCATGAACGAGCTTATCCCATTTATGAAAATGAAGAAGTTGTAAGAATCGCAGGATATTCTATTGACATTACTGCCAAGAAAGAAGCACTTCTAGCTATGGCCAGTAGTGAGACTAAGTATAAATCTCTTTTTGACGAGGCTAATGATGCAATTTTTATTCTCAATTCTAAGACAAAGGAGATTGTTGAGGTAAATGATAAAGCGTGCGAGTCTCTTGGCTATTCAAAATCCGAGTTAATCGGTCAGCGAACTACTCTATTTGACATCGAATTTGATCCTATTAAAAGGCGCTGGATTTCTGATGAAATTGATGAACATGGAATAGTAAAATTTGAACATGGTCACATTCGAAAAGATGCAACCACATTTCCGATTGAAATAATTTCCAAAAAAATTATATACGAGGGAATTGAAGTTTTTCAATCTCAATGCAGGGATATTTCCGATCGAAAACGTGCGGAAGCAGAGGTTCAAAGGTCGTATAAAGAAATTTTATTTGCACAGAACCTAAGTGACGCAGCCGAAAAGGGGGCTCAGTCAAACTATCTAATTCATCAGATATCCGATGGAATCAAGGAATTAGTTAATCCAGATGCTCTACGTCTCTATAGTTACAATAGTATTACTGAAACGCTGTCAATTGAAGTTGAAGAAATTGACCCAACCGTATTAAGTAAGGTCGAAGCCTTAGCCCAGATTAAAACTAAGTCAGTTATTCCTGATGTTAAGTTAAACTCATTCATTCAAAAGTTAATCCGAGATAAAGAGATCGTTGTCATATCAGAACTTGCTGAACGAAAGCAATTTATTGAAGAGCACACAAAAAACAAAGTTCTGAAGAGGCTTGCGCCCTTTGTAGTTAAGCTAATGAAAATAGAAGAATTTATTTTACTTCCTATTTTATCGGGAAATGAAGTAATTGGAATTATCTCCTTAACGTTAGCATGTAAATTAACAACTGAAACAATGGATGCTGTATCCAGATACATGCGTCATGCCAATAACATATTAAATAAACTGAGAACTGACTTTGCTCTAACCAGTGCAAATGAAAAATATACCGACTTAATAGACAATTTAAAAGATGCCGTAATTTCTCAAGACGAATATGGGTATATTACTTTTTCTAACGCTGCTGCTCAAAATCTTTTCGGTTATTCTTATCAAGAAATTATTAAACTAAAAATTGCGGATGTAATTCATCCTTTAGATCGAGTAAAATCATCTCGTTTTTATTCAGAACTTAGATCAAGTGGTTTTAATGCCAACTATATCGGCAGAATTATTACAAAACATGGAGAAACGAAATACATTGAGCTTAGCTCCACTGCTGTGCTCGATGAGAACAGTGAATTCAAAGGGTCTAGGGATATAGTAAGGGATATAACTATTCGAAAACTTCAAGAGAAGAATCAACACGTTCAGCAGGTTCTCCTGGAGAATGTTGCAAAAGGTGTTGAATTTGAACTGATCGTGCAACAAGCTTTATTATCGATGGAGGAAGTTAGGTCTGGCGAAATCTTAGCTTCAGTATTCTCTTATAATCGAATCGATCATCAATTTGAAATGGTCGGTTGCAACTTGAAGAAGTATACTCAATTTCTTGAGTCAATTGAATTTTCTGGGATGTATCCTACAAACGTTATAGACGAAACAACCGTTGAAGATTACGCACGGTTTAAAATTACAGATCCAACAATAATTGAATCTTATTCTTCCGTTGGTTATGCGTTCCCTATTGTTTCGAGGCGCCTTGGAATTAAGGGAGTAATTGTTTTATTCTTTGATACTGATAAAAACATTACCAGTGAAGAATTTGTGGCAATAAACTCTATTAACAACATCTTGAAAATCTCAATAGAGCATCATCAAAATAAAGATGAAATCAGGCGATTTACTGAAAATCTAGAAGCAGCAGTTGAACGAAGAACCATCGAATTAAGAAATGAAATTTTCGAAAGAAGGATGATCGAAAAAGAATTAGAAAAATCTAAAACACTTGCAGAAACCGCTAGCAGCGCCAAAACCAGCTTTTTAGCAAACATGAGTCATGAAATTAGATCACCTTTAAATGCAATTCTTGGATTTAGCCAAATATTAAAAGGAATGTCTGTGAAGGAAGGACTTTCTAATAAATCACAACAATTCCTTGACAATATTGAAATGAGCAGTAAGAGTTTATCTGCCATTATCAATGACATATTGGATTTAAGTAAAATTGAATCTGGGAAACTGGAACTAGATACGGACGATTATGAATTAGAACAAATCATTAAGAACATCTACCATTTAAATAAATCTGCCGCATCCGAAAAAGAGTTGCTGTTTAGTTATAAAATTGACGAATTAATTCCAACATATTTACATGGAGACAGGACGAAAGTCATGCAACTGTTAATGAATCTAGTTTCCAATGCAATCAAGTTTACCCCATCTGGAAAACATGTAAAAATCGAAGCCCTAAAGAAAGCTGATCAACTAATATTAGTAGTTTCAGATCAAGGAATTGGTATAGATACATATCGAATTGATCGAATATTTGAACCATTTGAACAGGAAGACACTTCTATTACAAGAAAATTTGGTGGATCGGGCTTAGGTCTCGCAATTTCAAAAAGAATAGTAGACTTGATGGACGGAACGATTAGTGCAGAAAGCGAAAAATTTAAAGGCTCGACTTTCACGATATCAATCCCTTTAATCCCTGGTTCATTTACTGCTCGAAGTAAATCATCAATTACCGATTTTGATGATGTGAAATTTTCCGAAGATTACAAAGTTGTTCTGGTAGAAGACAATTTGCTGAATCAAGAGTTGGTTAAGTCCCTTATGGAACAAATAGGTGTTGAATTAATAATTGCAGATAATGGAATGGAGGGCATTGCCCAAATTAAAAAGCATAAACCTAATGCAGTTTTAATGGACATGCATATGCCTGTAATGGACGGACTAGAAACAATAAGACGAATTAAATCTGATACGTTGATAAATGAAATCCCAATTATTGCTTATTCTGCTGATGCGTTTGCTGAAACACAGAAAAAAGCATTTGACATTGGAGTTGTCGATTATCTCACTAAGCCACTGGATCTTAGTAAATTGATTGCAACATTATTAAAATTTAATCCCATTGCACCAGCCGAGTTGAATTTTAACGGTGAAAACATAGATCAAGCTGTTAACGCCATTCAAATCTCCGATGATCTCAAATCTAAAATACAGGCGCACATAACTATCATGCTTGCAACTCCAATTTTTGAATCTGAAATTCTCCTAATGGAATTAGAAGCAATGAAATCACTTGCTCTGGAAAACAAAATAGGAATGAATGGAAGCATAGGTCAAATCACGGATGCTATATATAATGGTAATCAGAACGAACTTAAAGAACATTTAACTAATATATTATGAGCAAGATTCTAGTTATCGATGATGATCGACTTGTTTTGGAATACATCAATGAAGTATTGACAGAATTTGGTCATGAAGTTGCCTTTGTGCCAAAACCCATTTTTGCAACTAAAAGACTAGAAAAAAGCAATTTTGATTTATTGCTTATCGATATAAATATGCCAGAAATAAACGGAATCGAATTGCTCCAGATAATTAAATCTAATGACCAATGGAAATCGATCCCAGTAATTATGATGACCGGAGATGGAGATTCTGACACCCTTTCCAAATGTTTTGAATTTGGTGCAAGTGATTATATTGAGAAGCCAGTAAACCCTATTATTTTAAAAGCTCGAGTTCAGGCAATCTTGAAAGCACAAGAGTTGAACCAGGCGCTAATAGAGCTAAAAGAACAAGAAGCACTGCAATACAAATTGCGATCGCTCATATCTCAAATGAATCCTCATTTCATCTTTAATGTTCTAAATTCTATTCAGTATCATGTATTGGAAGAAAATAAGGAAGTAGCAATTGAAAGTATTTCACAATTTTCAAAATTGATCAGAACTTCTTTAAACCATGCAGACAAAGACTTAATTGCATTAAAGCAAGAAATAGATTTCCTAACAACATATTTACATTTAGAAACTGAACGGTTCAAAGGTAAATTATTTTATGAGTTGACATTTGCTGAGAATATTGACATAGATGATACAATGTTGCCTCCAATGTTACTTCAGCCGTTTATAGAAAATGCCATTGTGCATGGAATCGGAAATAAGGAAGAAAAAGGAAGTATTAAAATTCATTTCGAAATGAAGGATAAAATATTTCAATGTGAAATTGAGGATGATGGAGTAGGAAGAGAAAAAGCTAGTGAGTATAAAAAATTGAAAACGGGTTCGTATGAATCCAAGGGGATGGGCCTTACGGAAGTACGAATGCAGATGCTAAACAACTCTTTAGGTAAAGGTTTTTCTGCCGTAATTCACGATTTGGTGCTTCCAAATGGTCAGGCAGAAGGAACTAGGGTTATTATTTCCATGCCTTTTATTTCGGAATGGGAAGGATCTGATTAACGTTAAGAAACCCAAACGCCACGTTGGGAAATTTTACGCGGCTATTTACGTGAGGCAATTGTATAATTACTTCAACAAAAGATATTTAATGAACCTATAAAACACAGACCAAATGCTAAAATCTATTATTGTTGACGATGAGGAAAAAAACAGAGAAGGCCTCGCCCGAATGATTGATCAATTTTGCCATGACTTAACGGTAGTTGCTAAAGTCGATTCTGTATCAAAAGCTAAAGCGGCAATTGAAACTCATGAACCAGACATTGTATTCTTGGACATTGAAATGCCAGGAGGAAACGGATTCACTCTATTAGAAGATACTCCAAACCCAGATTTTCAGGTAATATTCACAACAGCTCATGCGGACTATGCTATCAAAGCAATCAAGTTCGCTGCACTGGATTATCTTCTCAAGCCACTTAATCTCAATGAATTAAAAACTGCGGTTGAAAAAGCTGCATTATCAATGGAAGATCGAAATCACTCGACTCTCCTTGCAAAAAAATTCGAAGTATTAAGGGATAATAAAAGTAGCGATGGTTTTAATTTTGAAAAAATCGCGTTGCCAACTTCTGATGGTATAGACTTTTATGAGATCAGTGAAATATTAAGGTGTGAAGCGGATAGAGCTTATTGCAAGTTTTACATGAAAAATGGAAAGAAAATTCTGGTCTCGAAACCATTGCGAGAGTTTGAAGAATTATTAGAAGAATGTAATTTCTTCCGAGTTCACAAATCCAACATGGTTAATTTAAAACAGATTAAAAAGTACATTAAAGGTAAAGGCGGATATATTATTCTCTCAGACGATTCTCATGTTGATGTTTCTGTACGGAAGAAAGAAGCATTAATGAATGTCTTAGCCAACACCAAATAGAAGTAAGTTTAGATTATAGTAGGTTTTAAACCTTCTTGTCCGTCAATTTCAAAGGGCTGGCAAGGAGGTTTTTTTGGTTTACAACGTTTCTCATCAGCCAATTTCAATCATTGCCCACTAGCGTTTTCATGTAAAACAATTGGGTAATCATACATTGGGAAGTTCATTATGCCCATTGGGAAATTCTAACACACAAAAACGCCAAGACCCATGTAAATTTGAATATAACCTTCTGATAAACAAAAGACATGAAAACAATTATAATCATAGCAGCACTATCTTTCGGACTACTAAGTAGTAATACTTATGCCGGTCATGAAATCACCAATAAAAAGGAAGCAAAAAAAGAAGTTACTTACAACGTAAACAAACTACAGGCAAAAGTGGTTGGGAGTAACTTATTTTTTAATTTAACAATGGACTTTGAATCAGAAAATTGTATTTACTCTCTGGTTAGATATAACGAAGATGGTTCTATGACCTCGATCGGATTAAAAGACGGCTTTAAAAACACTAGCAACATCGCATTACTTTATTCATTTAAAGATTCCGAGGTTCCCTGTTCAAACGTTCAGTATGAACTATATAGAATCGGAACGACATCTGAAACAATAGCTAAATGGGAATACAGTAACAGCACTAAAAAAATTGAGTCGATCAGCTTAAAAAAAATGCTCTCAGAAAATTCAAATCAATAATACCCAAAACAGATCTAAGTTATCTTATAGTTCGTTAGTTTTCATCTGATAACGATCGGAGCAAGTTTATTTAAACCGACTTAGATTTAACCCCTCCTATCTGACCGCAATCAGATAGAGAGATTTTCTTTTATATC
>JBLIOB010000090.1:0-14376 GCA_047639575.1 Parvicellaceae bacterium | reverse complement strand
GCTGGTGGAATTGCTTCCTTGGCTACTAAAGGTCTAGATGCAGGCGTTGAGTTTAGTGGTGGTCGATATTATCATGTTGAACTTTCGTCAAGTACGGATCAGCAAACTTTACAAGATAATTTAACGGTTGCTTTTGAAGGTGCTATTCCAGAAATTAAGCAAGTAGGTAATGGTGGCTTTGGATGGTCTTTTACTACTAAATACAAGCATACTGATAAAGGAGCTAACGGAACTGCGATTGTTGAAAATGCAATGGAAAATGCATTGTCTGACATTGGGTATGCCAAGGCAGAAGATGACGAATCTGATAAAATAGCCATTGCCAGAGGTATGACTAATAATGCTAAGATCAACGGAGTGTATAGAGTCATTCAATCTAGACAAGTGGATGCTACAATTTCTGAGTCTTTATTGAAGTCTTCATTAATTGCAATTGTTTTAGCACTGATTGTAATCTTTGCATACATCGCTTTTAGGTTTAGAAAATGGCAATATGGACTGGGAGCGCTTATTGCGATGTTCCATGATGTGTTAGTCGTATTATCTATATTCTCATTATGTTGGGATATCCTTCCTTTCTCTATGGAAATAGATCAAGCGTTTATTGCAGCTATACTTACCGTGGTTGGTTATTCAATTAACGATACAGTGGTTGTATTTGACAGAATTAGAGAGTATTTAGGTGTGCATAGAAAGCAAGATCATAAAGAAGTGATCAATAAAGCTTTGAATAGCACATTAAGTAGAACTATTAATACTTCATTAAGTACGTTTATCGTACTTCTTGTAATCTTCATTTTTGCAGATAGTATTAAAGGATTCACTTTCGCATTAATGATTGGTGTTGTAGTAGGAACCTACTCTTCACTATGTATTGCGACTCCTTCAGTTGTTGATTTGTCAAAAGACTTTGATGCCAATTCAAAAAAGAAGAAGAGCTAAATAAAATTCATTTAACAAAAAGCCTCCCTTCCGAAGTTACGGGAGGGAGGTTTTTTTTTACTTTTACATTTATAAATCACGCGTATGTTCGGAATGAGCGGAGGGGAGATTGTAATTATCCTCATGATCATTTTAGTATTTTTTGGTTCTAAAAGCATGCCCAAGATGGCTAGGATGCTCGGTAGAGGTATGCGCCAAATTAAGGATGCATCACAAGATCTTCAACGTGAAATTCAAAATTCAGTTGGCGATGCTGAATCAGGAGTTGGCTCTATAGCTAAAGATTTAAAAAAACCATTTGAAGATATCGAAAAGCCAGTTTCTGACCTGGCCAAACCATTCAAGGATTTGGAAAAACCAATTAATGATGTTGGAAAACCTTTTAATGATGCCGGTAAGTGATGTGGGACATCGGATTACTAATTCTTGGGTTGGCTGTATTAATTGTTGGTGGCGAGTTTCTTGTAAAAGGAGCCGTTGGTGTTGCTAAAATATTTAGAATATCCCCGCTAGTTATCGGCATGACCGTAGTTTCTTTTGGGACATCAGCTCCAGAATTATTAGTAAGTATAAAATCAGCAATTAATGGGAACGCAGGAATTGCCATAGGAAATGTTGTTGGGTCCAACATCGCCAATATCGCTTTAGTTTTAGGAGTCACCGTTTTGATCTTTCCGATAGTCGCAGGTAGGCACACTAAACGAATAGACTGGCCAATGATGATTTTGGCCACAATCTTATTTACTATTTTCTCAATTACAGGAGGCAAAATCGTTTTATGGGAAGGCGCTACTTTACTTGCAATCCTATTAGTATTCACGACATACCTGATCATAGGCTCCAGGAAAGAATCTAAGTCTAAGGAAAGTAATTCTGGTGATGAAGAAAATGAAAAACAAATACCAGCTTGGAAAAGTGGAGTGTTTTTACTCATAGGGCTATCTGGGCTTTATTTTGGAGCAGATTGGTTAGTGACTGGTGCAGTGCACATTGCGGAGGAATTGCAAATGGAGCAACATATCATCGGACTTACTATTGTGGCGTTTGGTACTTCGGCACCTGAGTTGGTAGCTTCTTCAGTGGCCGCTTATCGTAAACAAACCGATATATCACTTGGTAACCTTATTGGTTCCAACCTATTCAATATAATGGCAGTCATTGGCATAACTGGAATGATTACTCCAGTAGCCGTGAATCCAGAAGTGTTGAACTTCGATTTTTGGTGGATGGGCGGAATTGCCGTTGGTTTAGGGTTAATGCTATTCGTTGGGAATAAAATTGGACGTTTCAAAGGAGCTATATTGTTAATTACATATGTTCTTTACATCACTTTGCTCGTTTTGAAAGCAAAAGGGGTGGATTTATGGCCTTTTTAGTGATTATTTAAAATTGTCGTTAAAAAAATAGGGGGGTGTTAATAAAAAACACCTCTTTTTTTCATTTCACCCCCTCTCTTTTGTCTACTTTCGCTTTGGATAATACGAATTAATAAAAAAAGTCAATCGAAATGAGCAAAATGAGGTTTAAGGCACTTGAAGAGTCCCGAAATCGTACTTCAATAAAAGTTACCCCTCCAGCAGGTAAAGTTTCCGAATTCTACGGTGAAAATGTTTTCAATCAGGATTCGATGAGAGAATTTCTTACTGAGCAAGCTTATAAATGTGTTCAGGCTGCAACGCATCAACATACTAGGATTGATAGAGCAATAGCCGATCAAGTAGCTTCGGCAATGAAAGATTGGGCAATTGGAAAGGGTGCTACCCATTACACACATTGGTTTCAACCATTAACTGGGTCAACTGCAGAAAAACACGATGCATTTTTTCAACCAATTGAAGGCGGTAGGGCAATCGAGCAATTCGAAGGAACATTACTGGTGCAACAAGAACCAGACGCCTCTAGTTTTCCAAATGGCGGAATTAGAAACACCTTTGAAGCAAGGGGGTACACTGCATGGGACCCTTCTTCGCCAGCATTTATTATGGGAAGCACATTGTGTATACCTACTGTGTTTATAGCTTATACCGGAGAGGCGTTGGATTACAAGATGCCACTTCTTAAGGCACTTTCAGCTATTGATAAGGCTGCAGTTGATGTCTGTCAGTACTTCGATAAAAACGTTGATAAAGTAAACGCAAGTTTAGGCTGGGAACAGGAGTATTTTTTAGTTGATAAGTCGCTTTACCTTGCAAGACCAGATCTTTCAACTACAGGAAGAGTGTTGGTAGGTCATTACCCCGCAAAAGGTCAGCAATTGGATGATCATTATTTTGGTTCTATTCCAGACCGTGCACTTTCGTTCATGAGAGATTATGAGTTTGAGGCACTGAAATTAGGAATCCCTGTTACTACAAGACACAATGAAGTGGCGCCAAATCAGTTTGAATGTGCTCCAGTTTATGAAGAGACCAACTTGGCAAACGATCACAATCTGCTGTTAATGGATCTACTAGAGAAAGTAGCTCGGAAACATGACTTTAGGGTATTGTACCATGAAAAGCCATTTGCAGGGTTAAACGGATCTGGTAAACATAACAATTGGTCATTATCAACAAATACGGGAGTTAATTTGTTAGCGCCAGGAAAGAATCCAAAATCGAACTTACAGTTTTTAACATTTTTAGTAAACACTATAAAAGCGATTTACGATAATGCGGATATTTTAAGATCAGCAATTGCATCTGCTTCTAACGATCATAGATTAGGCGCCAATGAAGCACCTCCCGCAATTATTTCAGTATTTATAGGGACTCAATTATCTGAGACACTTGATCGACTTGAAGAGAGTATTTCTACTGGCAAAATGACGCCAGAAGGTAAAACTGAACTGAAGCTAGATATTGGTAAAATTCCACAGATCTTATTGGATAACACAGATCGGAACAGAACTTCACCTTTTGCTTTTACTGGAAATAAATTTGAATTTAGAGCAGTTGGGTCTACAGCTAATTGTTCGTCAGCGATGATTGCATTAAATGCTATCGTTGCAAAGCAACTTCAATTGTTCAAGATTTCAGTAGATAAAAGAATTACTTCAGGCGACAAAAAAGACGAAGCTATTTTGAAGGAACTTCAGGTTTTAATAAAACAATCGAAAGCAATTAGATTTGAAGGAAACGGATATGGAGACGAATGGGTGAAAGAAGCTGAGAAGAGAGGTCTTTCAAATTTGAAAGATACGCCTAGAGCTTTAGGCGCCATGATTGAAGATAAAACGGTAAAGATGTTCGAAGAGTTGAACATCTTAACGAAGAGAGAGCTACTTGCTCGACATGAAATTGAATTGGAAAGCTATGTAATGGAGCTTCAGATAGAAGCCCGAATCCTAGGCGATTTGTGCTTTAATTATGTTATTCCAGCAGCAATAAAGTATCAAACAGAATTGATAAATAATGTTGAAGGAATGATTGAGGTTATGGGCGACAAGGAAGGTAAAAGTTTGTCATCTGCTCAGATTGACATTATTAAAGAGATAGCTGGTTACGTGTCCGATATTAAAACGGATGTAGAAAAATTAATTCAAGCAAGGAAAGAAGCTAATTTGCTAGAGGATATGGAGAAAAAGGCAATCGCGTACTGTGATAACGTTAAGCCATTTTTTGACACAATTAAATATGCATCAGATAAGTTAGAATTATTGATTGCTGATGAACATTGGCCATTGCCAAAATTACGAGAGATGTTATTTGCTAACTAATTAAAGATCAAGAAGAAAAAGGCCTGTTTTTGAATGATCGGAAACGGGTCTTTTCATTTTTATTCGATTTTTCACCTCCAATACGGAATAAATCAAGTCGGATTTTCATTGATGAATTAAAATATTTAGTTATTTTCGTCTGTCCTATATAAGATTAAGGAGTTAAATAAGCACACTAACAATGAAACTATTAAGACGAATTGCAGCAGTACTGGTAATTTCCCTGATTTCTTTTGGAGCATATTCCCAAAAGAATTTTACCAAAGAAGCAGACGGAATGTTCATGAATGAACGTTTCTTTTCGGCAATTGATGCCTATAAAAAGGCTGAAACCAAAGAAAAGAAGCCTGCGGAGAAAGCAAGGATTAATTTTCAAATAGGAGAATGTTATCGAATGCTCGTAGAGCCAACTCAAGCGGAGACTTATTATAAAAGAGCAATTAAGCTTAAATATCAAAAGACTAATCCGCTAGTTGTTTTTCAAATGGCAGAGGTATTAAAGGAAGAAGGGCACTATAAAGAGGCCAAGGAAGAATACGAAAAGTTCTTGGTTTTGAAGCCTGGATTTAAAATGGCTGAAGATGGATTGTCTGCTTGCTCTAAGTCGGAAGAGTGGATAAACAACCCAACAAGACATAAGGTTTCTTCTGAACTTCAACTAAATACAGAGAAGTATGATTTTGCTCCTGTATTTGCAGATAAGAAATATACGCAGATGATCTTCTCATCTTCAAGACCTGGTTCAACAGGTGCAGAGATTGATGATAGAACGGGTGAGAGTTTCATGGACCTTTGGTTAACTACTAGAGATAACAATGGGAAGTGGAGCGAGCCTAAGCCAATGACTTCTGCTATCAATACAGATGACAATGAAGGTTCTGCTGCATTCAATCGAAAAATGGACGGAATGTACTTCACAAGATGTCCCCGTGAAAAGAAAAGTAATATCGGCTGTGATATCATGTTTACTGAAAAACAAGGAAGTAATTGGAAGCCTGGTAAATCAATTGGGCTTAAGCCAGAAGGTGGAGATACGATTACAATAGGACATCCTACTTTGTCTACTAGTGACATGATCATGATTTTCGCTTCAGATTTACCTGGCGGAAAAGGTGGGAAAGATTTATGGATCTCTAAATGGGATCGTAAAGAGAAAAAATGGTTAGAAGCTTCAAACTTAGGCGGTGGCATCAATACGTCTGGAGATGAAATGTTCCCATATCTAAAAGATGATGGTAGTTTATACTTCTCGTCAACTGGTCACATCGGAATGGGTGGCCTTGATATGTTCAAAGCTGAAAAGACTGGCGAGGAACAATGGGGTAACATTGCGAATTTAGGATATCCATTGAATTCATCTGAACATGATTTTGGAATCATTTTCGATAGGGGAGATACGGAAAAAGGATTCTTTACTTCGTCAAGAGCCGACACAAAAGGTCACGATGATATTTATAGCTTTAGATTGCCGAACATTGTATTTACACTTGAAGTTGTTGTGAAAAACAAGGCTACTAGTGAACCGGTTCCTGGTGCCACAATTGTATTAGTTGGAACTGATGGTAGTACAATCACAAAGACTACAGATGAAACTGGAAGCTTTAAGTTTGATGAAGAGAATAATAAGAGATATGTTAATAAGCAAATCAATTATTCAGTACAGGTTAGTAAAGAAGATTACTTGCAAGAAAAAGGTGCGTTCTCTACGATGGATCGAACGAAAGGTCAGAACTACCTTTTCGAATACTTTATTCAGCCTGCTTCTAAAGATGTTGTAATTGATTTCCCGGAGGTTCGATATGATTTAGATAAATGGGCACTTCAAGTAAATGAGGGAATTAACTCTAAAGATTCTTTAGATTACTTATTTACAACTCTTACAGAGAATCCTTCAATTGTTGTTGAGCTTCAGTCTCATACTGATTGCAGAGGGTCTGATAACTATAACCAAAAACTTTCACAAAAGAGAGCTCAATCTTGTGTTGACTATCTTGTGACTAAAGGAATTCCTACAGATAGAATGGTTCCTGTTGGATATGGTGAAAAGCAGCCAAGAGTTGGTTTAGAATGTAAAAAGATTGACACGCTTCCATCGAAGCAAGAACAAGAGGCAGCTCATCAGAAAAACAGACGTACTCAGTTTAGAGTATTGAGTTTTGATTATAAGCAAGCCGGAGGAACGGAGTAATAGTTCATAACCTAATAAGATTTGTTAAAAGTCTTTTTTCGAATCCGGTGAGCTAACTGGATTCGAAGAAAGACTTTTTTTATTTTTGCTAATACAATGGCAGTAGAAACGAGATATAATGCAAGGGGTGTTTCAGCAGGTAAAGAGGATGTTCATGCTGCGATCAAAAACGTAGACAAAGGACTTTTTCCAAAAGCCTTCTGTAAAATTGTTCCCGATTACTTAACTGGAGATGAAGAGTATTGTATCGTTATGCACGCAGATGGTGCAGGCACAAAGTCTTCTCTTGCGTATATGTATTGGAAAGAGACGGGAGATGTTTCAGTATGGAAAGGTATCGCTCAAGACGCCCTAATCATGAACGTTGATGATTTGATTTGCGTAGGAGCAGTCGATAATATATTACTCTCAAGCACAATTGGTCGAAATAAGAACCTCATTACTGGAGATGTGCTCTCTGCCATCATTAATGGTACAGAAGAGTTGCTCACGGAATTAGAAAAGCATGGAGTGTCAATTAAGTCAACGGGCGGTGAAACAGCAGATGTTGGTGACTTAGTAAGAACAATCATAGTTGACAGTACCGTAATTGCTAGAATGAAAAGGTCTGAGGTAATTGATAATGGCAATATTCAAGCAGGAGATGTTATTGTCGGTCTAAGTTCATCGGGTATGGCTACTTATGAATCCGAATATAACGGAGGAATGGGTAGTAATGGTTTAACCTCAGCTAGGCACGATGTGTTTTCAAAAACATTAAAGTCTAAATACCCAGAAAGTTTCGATCCAAGCGTTCCTGAAGATCTAGTTTACTCAGGTTCAAAAGAACTATTATCTAAAGTGGAAGGCGTGCCTTTGGACGCTGGAAAATTGGTGCTGTCTCCAACCAGAACATATGCTCCAATCATCGCAAAAATATTAGAGTCTCATCGCGAAGATATTCATGGGATGGTTCACTGCAGCGGAGGAGCTCAAACAAAAATTCTACATTTTATTAGCGAGAATCATATTATAAAAGATAAGTTGTTCGCTACTCCACCTTTGTTCAATTTAATCCAATCTGAATCAGGAACTGATTGGGAAGAAATGTACAAAGTATTTAATATGGGGCATCGAATGGAGATTTATCTTCCAAAAGAATTAGCAAATGAAGTCATTAAGATTTCAGAATCTTTCAATGTGGATGCCCAGATTGTTGGGAGAGTTGAAGCTGGAGAGAAAAAATTAACAATCCGTTCAGAACACGGGGAATTCATATATAAATAATATGAGCGGACTTTTAAGTAAACTTAGTGCAATTAATATCCGAAGAGAAGAGGTGGCAAAGCTCATTGTGGATCCGGATATTATTTCCGATATGAAGCGATATGTTAAGCTTAGCAAGGAGTATAAAGACTTGGAGCCAATCGTTACAGTTTATTTTGAGTACAAGAATACATTAGAGAATATAGACTCGTCCAAAGAAATTATTAAAACGGAAACGGATCCTGAGTTTAAGGAAATGGCCAAGGAAGAACTTGATGGATTTTTGTCAAGAAAACTAGAAATGGATGAGGAAATTAAAATGCTCCTTATTCCTAAAGATCCTGAAGACGACAAGAACGTTATTATTGAATTAAGAGCCGGCACTGGTGGAGATGAAGCCTGCATATTTGTTGAAGACATCTACCGAATGTACACGATGTACTTCAAATCCATCGGATGGAAATCAGATATAGATTACTCTAGTGAAGGCACTAAAGGTTATAAAGAAGTAGTGATGTCTGTTAGTGGAGAAGGAGTATACGGAGTTCTTAAATTTGAGTCTGGCGTTCACCGAGTGCAGCGAGTTCCAGAAACGGAATCTCAAGGAAGAGTGCATACTTCAGCAATTACTGTTGCTGTAATGCCAGAAGCGGAGGAGGTCGATATAGATCTTAATATGGCTGATGTTCGAAGAGATACTTATCGTGCATCTGGAGCGGGTGGTCAGCACGTTAATAAAACGGAATCAGCGGTTAGATTAACGCATTTACCAACTGGCATTGTTTCAGAATGCCAAGATGGTCGATCTCAACATAAAAATTTCGAAAAAGCATTGTCCATTCTAAGATCAAGAATGTATCAAGTTGAAGTAGATAAAGCACAAGCAGAACGATCTGCTCATAGGAAATCATTAGTCTCGACAGGTGATAGATCAGCTAAAATTAGAACTTACAATTATCCGCAAGGGAGAATTACTGACCATCGAATTGGTAAAACCATGTACAATTTATCACATTTTATGAATGGTGATATCGCGGATATGATTGATGCATTGAAGATAGCTGAAAACGCAGAGAAACTTAAAGGAGAAGATGATCAATAATGACCAAGCTTGAACTATTTCAACAAATTCAGAAAAAAAAGTCATTTCTGTGTATTGGGTTAGATTCTGATTTGAAAAAGATTCCAACTCATCTGCTGGAACATGATGATCCTATTTTAGAATTCAATAAACAAATCATAGATGCGACTAAAGATTTGTGTGTGGCATACAAACCTAATATTGCATTTTATGAAATGCTAGGGTCTAAAGGTTGGGACACGTTGCAAAAGACCATGGAATATATTCCGTCAGAGATCTTCACGATTGCAGATGCAAAAAGAGGCGATATCGGAAATACATCTCTTTATTATGCAAACACTTTCTTCGATACTTATAATTTCGATTCGGTAACCGTAGCACCATATATGGGCAACGATTCCGTAACTCCTTTTCTAAATCATCAAGGGAAATGGGTGATCATGCTCGCGTTAACATCCAATGCAGGAGGTTTAGATTTCCAATTGATTAAAGATGCGAATGGAACTCCTTTATATCAAACAGTGCTCAAAAAATCTACGGAATGGGGGAACAGTCACAATCTCATGTATGTTGTTGGAGCGACACGGGCTGAACTGCTAACGGGGATTCGGGAAATTGTGGCTGATTCTTTCTTGTTGATTCCGGGCGTAGGAGCTCAAGGTGGTAGTTTAGAAGAGGTAGCGAAATATGGTTTAAACGAAACTTGTGGCCTTTTGGTCAACTCTTCGAGAGGCATAATTTATTCTTCTTCAGCC
The DNA here is from genome assembly GCA_047639575.1 of Parvicellaceae bacterium. Classification (GTDB taxonomy): domain Bacteria; phylum Bacteroidota; class Bacteroidia; order Flavobacteriales_D; family Parvicellaceae; genus JBLIOB01. Next base: position 4,468 of record JBLIOB010000090.1, on the reverse strand, counting down.
ACTGATTTTGCCGAAAAAGCTAGAGCCAGTGCTCGGGAACTTCAATCCTCGATGGAGCAAATTTTGCTTGATGCGAAATTAATTTAGAGACCTCAAATAGATTACGTTCTGCAAGGGTCTAATTGCAGAATGAAAGAAGATTTATTACAGTACATCTGGAAAATGAAAGTGATCCCGTCAAGGGGTTTAAAAACGAGTGACGACAGTAATCTCGAGATTCTAAATTTTGGTACCTTAAATGATAATCAAGGACCAGATTTCTTGGAAGGAAGAATTGTATTGAATGGTGTAGAATTCGCAGGAAGCATCGAGATCCATATTAATGGGTCCCACTGGAACGCTCATAAGCATTCCGAAAGTAGAATGTATGACAATGTAATTTTGCATGTTGTTTATACCAATGATGTCCAAATCTATAACACTAGCAATCAACCTATTCCAACGTTAGAATTAAAATCATTAGTTGATGATGAATTGCTCCAGACTTATAAGGGGTTGATGGAGTCCAAGTCTCTAGTGCCGTGTCAAAACCAGTTAAATAGAGTCAATAGTTTTCTTTGGAATAGTTTGAAAGATCGAATGTTTGCTGAAAGACTAGATCGAAAAACGGATCAGATGAAAGCTGTTCTTTCTGAAAACAAGAATGATTGGGAAGAAACATTTTACCAGTTTTTGTTTAAATATTCGGCCATGGGTGTGAATGCAGATAATTTTTATGATTTAGCAAAATCTGTCCCCTTAAAGTATGTAAGAAAAATTGGAAATGACCCATTTATACTGGAGGCAATTTATTTCGGTCAATCCAACCTTCTCGATAAAGCAGATAACAGTCACATGAGAGAATTGGATGGAGAATATGAGTATCAAAAGTTGAAGTATAATTTGGTGCCAAATTATTTTCAAATGAAATTTTCAAGAATGAGACCTGCTAATTTTCCAACCAAGAGGTTGTTCCAGTTAACCTCTGTATTGGCGCAACGAAAAAATTTATTTAGATCCATTATTGAGTCAAACTCTGTAAAAGATATTTCAGATCTGTTTACAATCGAAGTAACAACCGACCCAAGTATGGGGTCTAAATCTAATTCTAAGATTAGTTTAGGTTCATCTGTTTTACGAGTGTTAGTGATTAATGTCGTTGTTCCTATAATGTACCTATATGGAAGACATTTGTCCGATCAAGTTATAATTGAAAGATCAAAAGCAATTTTAGAAGAAGTGAAAAGCGAGAACAATAAAATTACACGAATATGGAATTCCGTTGGAGTAGAGAATGCCAATGCATATGATTCGCAGGCATTGATCCAACTTTATCAGGAGTACTGCTCTGCTAAAAAATGCTTAAATTGCGGCCTCAGCTCTAAAACAATATTGAATAGATGATTCGTAACATTCTCGCATACTTTGAGAAAAAAACCTTCGGGGTCTGCGAATGGTGGGGCAATAAACTAGGAATCAAAGTAGGAGGAATAAGATTATTTTTCATCTATGTTTCGTTTTTAACCTTTGGTTCACCGATTGTCATTTATCTCATCATGGCATTCATCCTAGAACACAAAAAATTCTTTAAATTTAGCCGCAAGAGAAAAAGTATTTGGGATCTCTAAAATCATAGGTTAAATGTTATTAAACTTTAAATTATTTTATAAGATTTTTTATGCCTTGTTTCTCTTGGTATTAATAATTGTTATCGGCACAGTTGGGTTCTTGTATATCGAAGATGAATATACGCTCTTCGATGCTTTTTACATGACTATCTTAACGGTTTCTACCACTGGTTTTGATGAAGTGGGTGAACTTTCAGATAATGGAAGGTTGTTTACTGCATTTCTAATTATCACAAGTTTTGGTACTTTCGCCTATGCATTAACATCTATAACTTCTTACCTTGTTGGCGGGGAGTATAAAAAGTACTTTAAAGAATTTCGAATGTTAAAAGATCTAGATAAACTTGACGGTCACGTAATAGTGTGTGGTTACGGAAGAGTAGGAAATCAAGCAGTTTCACAGTTAATTGCGCATAAACAAAAGTTTGTGGTAATTGAGCAAGACCCTGTAATTATTGAGCGGTTTGAATTGGAAAAACAATTTCCATACTTGAAAGGGAACGCTACCACTGATGAGGATTTGGAAAAAGCCGGGATCCAAAAAGCGAAAGCCATCATTACTACTTTACCTTCAGATTCTGATAATTTATTCGTGGTTCTCACGGCCAAAGAGATAAATAAACGATTGAAAATTATTTCTAGAGCATCAAAATCATCTTCCGTTAAGAAGTTGAAAATTGCTGGTGCAAACAACGTGATTATGCCTGATTCATTGGGGGGTTCACACATGGCATCATTGGTAATAACGCCAGATGTAATAGAATTCCTAGACAATATTAGTATCCAAGGTGAGTCTGATGTTACCTTAGAAGCTATATCGTTTGATGAAATCCCGGGCGATGCTAAGTATAAGACATTGGCAGATTTGAATAAAAAATACAACACGGGTTGCAATATTATTGGGTTTAAAAAACCTAGTGGAGACTATACTATTAATCCAGATTGGGACACAGAAATTGTCGCAGGAAGTACGCTAATCGTTCTTGGAAAACCAGAACAAATTACCAGATTAAACCGGATCTTCGGAATTAACTAAATGAGCAAAAGAACTATCCTCATTACCGGGTCGAATGGCTTACTAGGTCAAAAGCTGATACATCAATTAACAAATAACAAAGAATTTGAATTGATTGCGACTGCTAAAGGAGATAATCGAGTTTCAGGATCAGGGGATTTCCGCTATCTAGAATTAGATATTACCAATAGAGATGAAGTGCTTCGTGTTATAACATCAGAATGTCCGGACGTTGTTATCAATACAGCGGCAATGACAAACGTTGATGCCTGTGAAACATTAAAAGATGATTGCTGGAACTTGAATGTGAAAGCGGTTGAATACTTAGTAGAGGCATGTACAATAACTGACTCACATTTTATGCAATTGTCTACGGACTTCGTTTTTGACGGTCTAGCTGGACCTTATGCTGAAACAGATAAGCCCAACCCAATTAGTTTTTATGGTTGGTCTAAATATGCCTCCGAGCTTAGTGTAGAAATGAGTGAATTGAAAAATTGGAGCATTGTTAGAACGATTATCATTTACGGACTTGTAGAAGACATGAGCAGAAGCAACGTTGTGCTTTGGGCGAAACAAGCGATGGAGAAAGGGTCGGCAATTAATGTCGTAGACGATCAATTTCGTTCTCCAACTTTAGCGGAAGATTTAGCAGCGGGTTGCATTTTAATAGCGGATCAAAAAGCGAAGGGAATCTTCCATTTGTCAGGAAAAGAAACCATGAGTATTCTGGATTTAGTCTATAAAGTCGGGGAATTCTTTAATTTAGACACTTCGATAGTTAAGCCAATTAAATCTGCAAGTTTAAATCAAGCAGCTAAACGTCCACCACGGACAGGGTTTGTTATCGATAAAGCGATAAAGGAATTAGGATACAAACCAAAATCGTTTACTGAAGGCCTGGAAATGCTTAATTCCCAGCTAAAAGAAAAAGAATTATGAAACTAACCGACCATTCGTACAAACACTCTTCCTCAATTAAGAGCGTTATAGTCATTGTGATAATGTCACTTTTTGTTTTTTCTGTTTCTACAACAGGTTACTCTCAAGAAGATGAAGATGAAGAGCAGGGGCTTGGAGAGAAAATTGACGTTCAATTTGGGAATTATACAGGTTGGTTTGTGGACGGGATATTTGCCTCTATTCCAATAGGAACTAGTGATACGACATTTGAATTGAATCTTATTGATTCGGTGGCTGCTGGATATACTAGAGTCGTATTAGGTGACTCTATTACATTTTCGGAATTTGGAGTTAAGGGTAGGATAGGTGAAGAACTTAAAGGTGATCTTGGAAGCGCTAGAATAACGGGAGGGTCCTTTATTATTGCTAAGATGGATGCTGATAAACTTGGCCAAGTTAGTGTATTAGCTTCTGCGCCATCATACAAAATCCCATGGGTATTAATAGTGCTGGTAGCAGCTGCACTTTACTTTACGTTTTATTTTAAGCTTATCAATGTAACAGGCTTTTTCACAGCAATAGGTGTTGTGAGAGGAAAGTATGACGACCTTGAAGAACATGGGGAGCACCCTGAGGCTTCTGATTCAGTATCTACAGTGGATGGAGACAACCCAGACACGATTAGAATTGAAGGAATTGAGGGAGAGGGAGAAGTTTCTCATTTTCAAGCCCTTACTGCGGCTTTGTCTGCAACCGTTGGTTTGGGTAACATAGCCGGAGTTGCTGTAGCTATATCTATAGGTGGTCCAGGTGCCACTTTCTGGATGATTATAGCTGGATTAATTGGGATGGCTACAAAATTTGTTGAGTGTACACTAGGAGTGAAATATCGAGAAGTAGATGAGAATGGGGTTATTTATGGTGGTCCGATGTATTATCTTAA
>JBLIOB010000089.1:0-14598 GCA_047639575.1 Parvicellaceae bacterium | reverse complement strand
TGCTTTCGTATGCCCAGCCGGGTGGCACGGATTACCGTCCTATGGCGATTCAGTATTTTAACCAGCAGGATTACGAGAAAGCTGCTATCTATTATTTAAAGCTCTACGAAACAACTAAATCTCAAGGTGATTTCGAGAAATACTATACGTGCTTAGTTGAATTGAAAAACTACAAAGAGGCGGAAAAGCTCATGAAGAAGGAGCTAAAGAAGAAAAACCCACAGCTTACTCTGTACTTGTTATATGCCGACTTATATACCAAACAAGAACTGTTGCCAAAAGCACTTCAGCAGTATGAGGTAGCAATAAAGAACATTCAGTCTTACCATACTTTTGGTCAGATTACCCATTTGGCAAACGAATTCCAAGTAAGAAGAGAGGTTGATTTTGCGATCAAAGCTTATGAAAAAGCGAAGAAGATGACGGCAAATCCGGTCTCCTATAATATAAGGATCGGTGAGTTGTACGGAGCAAAAGGAGAAACGGAATTGATGATTAAGGAATTCATTTCAATGTTAGAAACAAATCCAGCGTTTCAGGCGCAAGTCCAAGGCGCGTTGATTAGACAGATTGATTTTAAAGAAGACGAGAAGAAAACCAATTTGTTGAAGACTGAGTTGATTCGTCAGACTCAAAAACACCCAAATCAAGCAGTTTACAACGAGATGCTAATTTGGCTCTTTCAACAAAAAGGAGAATTTGGGGCAGCGTTTGTTCAAGTTAAAGCATTGGATAAAAAGCAAAAATTAAACGGTCAGAAAGTTTTCAGTTTCGCAGAAACATGCGATAATAATGAACAATATGACTTAGCTATAAAAGCTTTTAAATACGTAATAGATCTAGGTAAATCTAATAAATACTACCGATCTGCTAATTATCGATCTCTCAATACCTTAAAAAAGAAAATTACACAGTCGCCTAATTATACAAAACAGGACCTACTCGATTTAGAAGAAAAATATAAGTACACGTTAACGGATGTTGGCAGAGCTCCTCATTCAATAAACATTATGAAAGACCTTGGGCATTTACAAGGTTTTTATTTACAGAAATTCGATGAAGCTGTGGAGATTCTTGAAGATGCAGTGAGGTTGGCAGCAAGAACTCCTAAGGTAGAAGGAGAGTGCAAGATGCTGTTAGCAGATGTAATGGTCATTAAAGGGAATATTTGGGATGCTTCCTTATACTATTCTCAGGTTGACATAGCTTTTAAAGAAGATAAACTGTCCCATGAGGCTAAATTTAAAAATGCACAAATATTCTATTACACAGCGAACTTTGTATTGGCTCAATCTCAGTTAGATGTATTAAAGGCCTCAACTCAAAAATTGATAGCCAATGATGCGATGGAACTTTCCTTGTTGATTACAGATAATTTGGCGTTAGATACTACGGCAAATACGATGCGAATGTTTGCGGAAGCAGATTTGCTAATTGTACAACATCGATACATAGAGGCAATAGGGAAATTTGATTCGATCAATGCTGCTTTGCCATACCATACGCTCAACGATGAGATTCTGATTAAGAAATATGAAATTGATTACAGAAAGCAAGAATATGAGGCGGCTGCAGTGCATCTACTAGAAATTGTAACCAAATATGGTGATGATATTTTAGCAGATAATGCACTCTTTTTACTTGGAGAGATGTATGAAAATATATTCAAAGATGAGAAGAAGGCGATCGAATATTATGATCAATTAATCTTCAACTATCAAGGGAGCATGTTCGGTATTGAAGCAAGAAAGAGATCAAGAGCTTTAAAAGGAGACACTCCTGATGGACGACCATTCAAAGAGATTGAGTAATTTCGAACTCTAATTTCCGGTCATGAGCAAAATCATTTACAGCGTTACAGTTAAAGTTAACCCCGAAATCGAAGCGGATTGGGTCAAATGGATGCAAGATGTTCATATTCCAGAAGTAATGGATACCAAAGCTTTTGAAGAATATCGGATGAGCAGAGTGATTGGGGAAAAAGATGAGGGCACTTCCTATAATATTCAATATCTATGCCCATCGATGAAAGACCTTCATCAATACCAGATTCATCATGCGCCTGCACTTCAAAAGGATCATACGGAGCGTTATGAAGGTAAGTTTGTTGCTTTTCGAACTTTATTAGAAACGATTTAGTAAGCATGAAAGTAAGAGCTAAAAAACACCTCGGTCAACATTTTCTGAAAGATGATACTGTGTCTGAAAGGATGGAGGAGGCGATCTCTTTGCATTTTGGATATAAAAAAGTGCTAGAAATTGGACCTGGAACGGGAGCGTTAACTAAGTTTCTAATTTCTTCAGGCCGTTTTGATCTTCAATGTGTTGAAGTTGATTATGACTCGATCGCCTATTTAAAAGAAGAATACCCAGATTTAGTTGTTCATGAATTGGACTTTCTAAAAGCTGATTTAATTGATTTAATGGGAACAGATCAATTCGCTGTAGTTGGAAATTTTCCTTACAATATTTCATCTCAAATCCTTTTTAAGGTAATCGACTTTAAAGATCAGGTTCCAGAAGTAGTTGGGATGTTTCAGAAAGAAGTTGCTGAAAGGATTGCAGAAAAACCTGGGACAAAGAAATACGGAATCATCAGCGTATTACTTCAGGCGTATTACGACATAGACTACCTCTTTACTGTTCACGAAAATGCTTTTGATCCACCACCAAGGGTAAAGTCAGGTGTAATCAGATTAAAACGGAATAATGTTGCGAAGCTAAATTGCGATGAGAAGCTTTTTAAAATCGTTGTAAAGCAATCTTTTGGTCAGCGCAGAAAGACGCTTAGAAACTCCCTAAGATCAATGATGACGCCTGAGCAGCTCCAAGATGAACGGTTTAATTTAAGGCCAGAGCGCTTAAGCGTTGAGGAATTTGTTGAATTGACATTGATGGCTGAAGAGAATCTCTAAATCCTAATTCCCATAAGACATACATCGTCTACTTGTTCGATGTCTTTTTTCCATTCATTAAATTCATTCAAAAGCCGTGATTCTTGTGCTTTCATGGGAAGTGAAGAAATCTCTAGTAAAAGATTATTTAGCTTTTTCCCCATGAATTTCTTTCCTTTTGGACCACCAAATTGATCTGGATATCCGTCACTGTACATGTATAGAGTGTCTCCAGGTCGCAAATCAATACTTTCAGATTTAAAGTCTTTTTCTATATAAGATGCTCCACCTACTCCATATTTATTCGGTTTGAAAGACATGAACTCGCCATCTCGGATTAAAACCAATGGGCGATTAGCGCCAGAGAAATGGACCTTATTTCCGTAAAAAACACAAAGGGCCAAGTCCATCCCATCACTTCTGCCAGATTCTTGATCTGACGCGTTTAAGTTCTTTTTAATCCTTTTGTCAATTTCAGTTAAAGCGAGTCCAGGAGAAGTAACATCATGGTCTGCAATTACTTGATTCAGTAATTCAGCACCCATCATGCTCATAAAAGCTCCTGGTACACCATGGCCTGTACAATCTGCTACTGCGATTACTTTTCGTCCGGCAATTTTTGTGTGCCAATAGAAATCTCCACTTACCACATCCCTTGGGAGGAAGAGCGTAAAGCTGTCTGCAAATCCATCGGCAATTTCATCTTTCTTGGGTAGAACGGCAGCCTGGATGTATTGCGCGTATTCAATACTGTCAGTAATTTTTAGCTTTTGTTCGGCAATTTGATCCCGTTGTTCCGATAACTCCTCATTTGTCCTTTGTTTAAGCTTGTTCCTGTTGTAAAGTAGAAATACTAAACCTATCACCAAAATTAAACTGAGCGCTACTCCGCCAATAACAACATTTTTAGACCTGTTTGTAGCGTCTGACGCTTCAATTGCGAGGTCTTTAATTTCTCCGTCTTTTTTGAGAAGTTCGTTTTCGGCCTCTTTTCGTTCCGTATCGAATCGAGTAGACATTTCTGCGAGAGCAAGGGCACTTGAGTTTTCTTCCAATTGCTTTTTTAATTCCAACTCAATTCTTAAGTATTTATATGCGTTTGCCTTATCTCCTGAAGAGTCATAGGCTATTGATAAGTTATCCGAAAGGACACGTTGTTTTTCTAAGTTTCCGGCTTTTTGATATCCAACATAACTTATTTTGAAGTTGTTGATAGCAAGGTCATAATTGCCAGCTGCCATTTCTATGTCACCCAGTACGCTATGTGTGTTTTCAAACCAAGCATTAACTTCAAGTTTTGAGCCAATTTCAATAGCCTTTTTGATATTAATTCGAGCTTTCTTTAGCTGGCCGATTTCCAAATATACGAACGCGAAATCCGCGTAAGTTTTAACCAGTTCAGATTCTTTACCTATTTCTAATTTAAGCTCAAGTGTTTTGTTGAACTGCTCTATAGCTTTGGCGTAGTCTTCTTTGTAAAAGTAGACCCATCCTAAGTTTCCTTGGACTTTAGCAAGCACCGATGCTTCTTCTTTGCGTTGTGTTGGAGTGAGTTCCAATTCTGCCGCTAAAAGATAATATTCCAGCGCTTTTTCGTCTTGATTTTTCTCATAATAAAACCCTGCAATATTGTTGTATCCATTAAGAATACCAGCAGTGTCATCGATGTTTAGACGAATTTCAAGTGCCAAAATTAGCTGTTCCAAAGATTTTTCATTATCCCCTATCAAACTATACACCTCTGATAGATTTGCTCTGGCTTGTCCTTCTTGATCAATATTTTTGAATTTTATCGCCAGGTCTATTATTGTGTTGAATGTTACGATAGCGGAATCTAATTGATCTGTAAAATATTGAACAAATGCGATGTTAGTAAGGCTGTTTATTTTTCCATTTTCATCCTTAGCGCTAATTGCTACATCGAGCGCTTTTCTGTAGTTGAGTTCCGCCTCTTTTATGTTTCCGTCAAACAGTTCATCACCAATTAAATTCAATAGTTGAATTTTTTCAGAATCATCTTTGGTATCAGAGAGGACTTGGGTGAGACTGTCCAAAGTGCTGGAGCCCTGTGTGTACGCATTAAGAGGGAGCATTAAGGAGGTTATTGCAAGAATGTTAAGCAGGTAGCGCATTTGCCACCAAGATACTTAATTTCTAAATTAATTTTGGTTAATTAATTTAATCTTGGTTAATTAGGCTAAACTAAAAAATCATACTATGGCTGTTACTAAAGAATATATTAATGGTAAAGTATCTGATATCTACGATGCAGATACTGGACAAGTTACTGAAGGTGAGTCTCCAGGAGGACCAACACATGATTTCCACCAGAACGGTGCGCAATTAAATTTTAAGCTAGGTCAACAAGTTACTTTTCTTAGAATTACGCTTCCCAACGGAAAGAGATTAGCAAAAGAAGTAGGTCAAAGACAATAAATTAAAAGAAGTGCAGCCCATCCATTGGATGGGCATTTTTTTTATTTCATTACCTTGCTGAAGGATAGTTAGCTTTTTCAAATGACACTTTTTTGGGTCATCTATAATCTACGATTCAAATCGGATTTTAGTCTGAAAACTCAAATTGTAGCTATCCGCTTTTCTCTTAAATCTTTCTCCTTATATTTGCCACCGTTCGCGTAGGCGTACAAATTAAGATCAAATGAAAGGGGAGAGGCGTGAAATTCGAATTAACCAAAGAATTCATTTCAAAAATTTCTGATGCAATAGCAGCAGGAAACGGCCTTTTTATATCTCAATCATTAGCAGAAGTACATCCCGCAGATATTGCTGAACTCTTAGAAGAGTTTGACGTTGACGACATCAAAATTATTTTTTCTGAACTTAATGATGAGCTGTCAAGTGACGTACTATCAGAACTCGAAGATGATATTCGAGAGGATTTATTAGCTAAACTTTCGGCAAAAGAAATTGCAGAGTCATTAGAAAATATGGATTCTGATGATGCAGCCGATGTCATTCAGGATCTTGAAGAACATCGTCAGGCGGAAGTGATTTCTGAGATAGCAGATTTTGACCAGGCAACAGATATTGTTTCGCTTTTAAAATTTGAGGAGAACACTGCTGGTGGTTTAATGGCCAAAGAATACATTAAAGTGCACGAAGATTGGACTGTTGGCCAGGCCATTCAGGAAATGCGAGCTCAAACTGATGAGGTTGAACATGTTTACACGATCTACGTTGTTGGAGAGAAAAATGTGCTCCTCGGAATTCTATCCTTAAAAAGCATTCTTTTCGCAGAGGACGAAACGAAAATAAGTTCTATCTATCTCAGAAAAGTCAGGTCTGTTAAAGCTGATATTCAAGATGAAGAGGTTGCTTCAATCATGGATAAATACGATTTAGTAGTTATTCCAGTAGTCAACAATGAAAACATTCTATTAGGCAGAATTACCATTGATGATGTTGTTGATGTGATGAGAGAGGAAGCTGAAAAAGATTACCAATTGGCTTCTGGTATTTCCGAAAAAGTTGAATCTTCTGATTCCGTATGGATGCTTTCAAGAGCAAGACTTCCTTGGCTTCTCATAGGTTTAGTAGGAGGTTTGCTAGGGGCCCAAGTGATCATGAGTTTTGAGGATAAACTTGGAGAGTTTCCAGTGATGGCCTCATTTATACCTGTTATTTTGGCAATGGGCGGAAATGTCGGTGTTCAGTCTTCTGCAATTATTGTGCAGGCACTAGCTCAAAACACCCTTGGTTTTGAATCTACCGGTAAGAAGCTCTTAAAAGAATTAGTCGTTGCTTTATTTAACGGATTGATATGCTCCGTTCTTTTAGTAGGATATACCATGTTCATGCATCAAGATATTATGCTGGCTGTTACTTTAACGATCGCCATGATGAGCGTATTCATATATGCCGGAATATTCGGAACGATGATCCCGCTAATATTAAATAGATATAAAATTGACCCTGCACTTGCTACTGGTCCATTTATAACCACAGCAAATGACGTGTTCGGATTGTTGCTCTACTTCTGGATTGGTTGGGCGTTGTACTTTAATGGCTAATTAGAATAGTCCAGAATCAACTATCCAAACTTATTTAGTTGTGTTAGAATAATTACTTTTGATATCGATGAAAGTAGCGTTCCTAGATCAGGTACATCCAATATTAACTGAGTCCTTTGAGAAGATTGGATGGGAAGTTGATATGCTGGATAATTTATCTCGGACGGAGATTTTGGAAAAGATAAATCGCTACCAAGGTATTATCTTAAGAAGTCGAATTAAAATGAATGCTGAGTTCCTTAGCCACGCTTCCAACTTAAAGTTCATTGGCAGACCTGGAGCTGGTTTAGAGAATATCGATTTAGGTTATTGTAGCACAAATGAAATTGAGGTTTTTCGATCTCCAGAAGGAAATCGAGATGCAGTAGCCGAACATGCAATAGGAATGCTATTGTCCTTGTTTAATAATCTTAAACGGGCAGATTCAGAAGTAAGAGATGGGCTTTGGATTCGGGAAGGAAACCGAGGGCACGAGCTAAAAGGTAAAACGGTAGGCATTATTGGCTATGGCTACATGGGAAAAGCCATTGCCGAAAGATTAGCAGGATTTGGCGTTCGAATAATTGCCTACGATAAGTACATTTCAGGATTTGCTTCAGCTTCTGTAGAAGAGGTGAGTCTTGATGTTCTGCAAAAAGAAGCTGATGTGGTGAGCTTACATATACCTCATTCAGATGAGACATCCGGAATGGTGAATTCATCGTTTATTAACGCTTTTGCAAAATCCATATATTTAATTAATACAGCTCGAGGAAGTTCAGTTAAAATATCGGACTTGATGGAAGCAATTCAAACCGGAAAAGTACTTGGTGCTTGTTTGGATGTGTTGGAAATTGAAAGCAGTACTTTTGAAGAAATTGCTATTAATTTTCCTCCAGAATTTCAAGGTTTAATATCCTCCGGTCAGGTTGTTCTTTCCCCACATATCGCTGGTTGGACACACGAAGCAAAACTAAAAATGGGTGAGTTTTTGGCAGAAAAAATTATAGCCAAGTTTGGACCTGGTTCTTAGCCTAAATCCTTCATTACAATTCGTGCCGTTTGTCTAGATCGTTGAATCACTAATTGATCTTTATTCACAGAAACACGATCAATTGTGGCTTGGTCATAATGTCTAATCGTAACCAACTCAAGGCCATCGTTATACTTAACAGTGTAGTTGTTAGACAACTCCTCAATTAAAGTGAGCACTCGGTTTTTATCACCTCCCACACAAGCGGAAAAACTAATCGCAGAGTTCTGCATCAAGTTAATCTTCACTTTATGCTCATGAAATGAGTTGAAAATATCCCTTAAATTATGTTCAGCAATAAAGGAAAAATCTTTAGGTGAAACAGAAATTAAAAACTGATTCATTTTAAAAATGAAGGAAGGAATCAACGTATCCTTTTCGGTAGATGATTGAATGATCGTTCCGTCACTTTGAGGATCAATAAAGGATTTTACATACAAAGGGATTTCTTTGTTTTGCAATGGCTTGATTGTTTTTGGATGGATTACAGATGCTCCGTAATAAGCTAACTCAATTGCCTCTTTATAGGATATTTTATCCAACTTTTCCGTATCGCTAAACCATTTTGGATCCGCATTAAGCATACCAGGAACATCTTTCCAGATCGTAACGTCTTCTGCATCTAAACAATACGCGAAAATGCCTGCAGTGAAATCAGATCCTTCTCTACCAAGGGTAGTTGTTAGGCCAGCATTAGTGTGTCCAAGGAAACCTTGAGTGATAATTACCTTCCGACTTCCGTTATTAAAAGCCTCCCCGATGGAGTTGGTTATTTTTTCTTCGGTTACTTTCCAATCAACTTTACCTTCTCTATAGTTGTTGTCGGTCCGAACCAATACTCTTGCATCTAACCAGGAGTTATCTATTCCATTGTCTTGCAAGTAGGCGCTAACAATAGAGGTAGAAATAACTTCTCCAAAACTTACGATTTGGTCGTAAATGAAATCGTAGTTGTCTGCAGGTTCATTATCTAGTATGTTTTGGACTTCTTGGATCAAGCCATTAATCGCATCGTGTATTGAATGTCCTTTGTCCGGAAACAAGGCTGCCAAAATTTCTTCGTGGAATCTAACGATTTCAGCCAAGGCCTCATTTCGTTTTTCAATTGATTCGATATGAGCTGCAATCAAATTTTCAAGCGCATTGGTTGTTTTTCCCATAGCGGAAATCACAACGACCAAATCATCAGTTGGAAATAAATCCAACACAGTCTTAACGTTTCTTACCGCATCTGGGTCTTTTACAGACGCTCCACCAAATTTGAAAACCTTCATAATCGTGTCAAATATATGTTAGCTTTTTTTGCCGTACATAGTAGCGCATGAATATTTAACGAATATTGTCCAATCTGAACATTTGCGCAATAGGTAAATTTACTAATGTGCTTCTATAAAACAGATCGTTTTTGTAGCTTGCTAGTGATGTTAAAATCGGTGTTTCTAATATTGATGGTTTTTCTTGGCTCGCTTTCGTATGCCCAAGAACTGAACTTTAGAAATTATACGGTAGAGGATGGTCTTCCTCAAACGGATGCAACTTTCGTATATAGTGACTCAAAAGGGTTTTTATGGATTACTTCCCAAAAAGGTGTTTCAAGATTCGATGGGAAAAATTTTAAAACCTATGGCAAAGAAGAGGGCATTGAAGATTTGGTGACTAACTGCGTTGTTGAATCTAAGGAAGGTGATATTCTCATAGGTACAATGCATGGGTTGTATTCATTGAATAAATCGATAAAATTTCCAGATGGGCACAAGGATATGATTATTGTTGGGATTGCTCCAGTGTCAAATGGAATTTATGTTCAAGAAAAAAATGAGGGAATCTTTCTTATAAAGAACAATTCAATTGAGAAAATTGAAGAATCACATGGCCTTTGTGACTTTAAAATAGTTGAAGAAGAATTGGTAATGCTTTTTCCAAGTGGGAAAGTGGGAGGGTCCGTTGGGATGGAACTGCCAGATGGAAATGGGCGGTATTATGAGTTTGCATTTCACGAAAACGTAGTTTGGGCTCTCTCGGATTCGGGAGTTGTTAAACGAATAGGAGAGGAGACAATATTATACAATGAGCGCTCAGGATTACAAGCCAATTTGTTCGAAGAAATGTATGTTGACATATACGGAAATGCATGGGTTGGAAGTAAGAGTAAAGGATTAGCTGTAATAAGACCAAACGGTTCGATCCAAACTTTTGAACGAGCTGAGGGCCTCGCTAACCTGTCTGTTTTTTGCATCTCAGCGGATATTCAAGGAAATATTTGGGTTGGAGGAAGAAAAGGTCTTACGGCCTATTATCAGAATATGCCATTTTCTCATTTCAAGGATTTTCAGGGAATGCCTGATCAGTTTGTCCTGGGTCTGGAGCATATGGTAAACGGAGATTTATGGATGGCGAGCTATGGAGAAGGCGTGTTTGTGAAAAATGAAATGGATCTTATCGAGGCGGAAAAGACGTTAAAAGCAGAAGGAATTAATCAAATATTTGATATTCACCAGGCTATAGACAATTCAATTTGGCTTGCTACCGCGCGAAATGGACTCGTAAGTTACAAGAATGGTCAGGTAGAAAAGTTTGAAGAGATTCCAGGCTTATCAAAGGAAAAGTCTTTTTCTGTTACAGAGGCGGAAGCTGGAGAAATATGGGTAGGGACTCAGGGCTACGGAGCTATCAAATACACAGATAATTCGGTAGAGTATATTAGCAAAGCTACTGGGTTCAAGTCGGATTTAGTGATTGATGTATTTGTCGACTCGAAACAACAAGTGTGGCTGAGTACAATTGACGAGGGGGTTTTTGTCTCATCAGATACTGGTTTTGTGTCAATGAAGGACGTTGGCCTAAACTCCGATTTTATAAGACAAGTAATAGAAGACGGATTAGGTCAGATTTGGGTAGCGACTGCCACAGATGGTTTGGCAAGAATCTTTAATGGTAAAGTTCAATACTATGATGAGAAATCAGGATTAAACTCAGCCAATATATACGTCTTACATGTAGACAGGAAGGGGAGTGTTTGGGTGGGGACAGAGAAAGGGCCCAACAAGATTAGTCTAACCGATAATGGAGCGATAGAATCCATAAAATCATACGGTGCAAGTGATGGATTTGCAGGGTTAGAAACAAATATTAACGGTTGCGCGGAAGATAAAGAAGGGAATATTTGGTTTAGCACGGTGGTCGGTGTGACCAAATATGAACCAGCAAAAGATACGATTAAGCTTTCCTTGCCAATAGTGGGTATTGAAGAAGTTCGTTTGGATTATAATCAGATCGATTATAATAATTACAGTAATGATTCTGTTGTGGGTTTAGCCAAAGAACTCTTCTTCGGAAATACAGAAAATCATATTTCATTTACATTCACGGGTATCCATTTTCAGAAAGCAAACAATCTCCAATTCCAATATAGACTAGAAGGCGCTGACAAGGATTGGGCGCCACCTACGGATAGAAACGATGTAGTTTATCCAAACCTTCAACCGGGGAAATATACTTTTATAGTTCGAGGTTCTGTAGACGGGGTGAATTGGAGCGAAGGAGACTCAATTAAAATAACCATCTACCCTCCTTTTTGGCAGCAAGCATGGTTCATAACCCTATGTGTCCTAGTGCTTGGAGTTTCTATTTACACTTTTTTCAAAATAAGAGTAAGAAAACTTAAGAAGGATAAGGAGAAATTAGAAGCAATCGTAGTGGTTAGAACCGCAGAAGTGGTGGAGCAAAAGAAACACATTGAGTTGCAGAAAGACCACATTGAAGAACAGCACCAAGACATTCAGGCTTCCATTGACTATGCGCAACATATTCAGTTTGCAATGCTCCCAACTTTCGCTAAAACACAAGAGGTGTTAAACGATTATTTCATCATTTTCAAGCCAAGGGATACAGTTTCTGGAGATTTTTATTGGATAGATGAAATTGACGGGAAGAAGATTATTATAGCAGCTGATTGCACTGGTCATGGGGTTCCGGGAGCGTTTATGAGTTTAATTGGCAGTAATCATTTAAGCGACATTATTATTAATAAAAACATTACTTCTCCAGACTTGATTTTGACTGAATTGAACAAGCGAATTATCAAATCATTGAAGCAAGAAGAGATCGTTAGTGAAGATGGAATGGACATTAATATTTCGGTCATATTTGATGGGAAAATCCAATTCGCCTCTGCCTATAACCCGCTAATTTATCTGGATCAGAATGATGAATTACAGAAAATTGGGGGAGATCACGTTTCGCTTGGTGGCTCTCGGCATAAAGAAGATTTAGTCTTTAAACTCCATGAAATTCCTTGCTCTGAGGTTAAAACAATGTACCAGTATTCAGATGGTATCGTGGATCAATTCGGAGGCCCAAAAGGCAAGAAGTTTATGCTGAAAAGAGTTAGGCAATTAATGCTAGACGCTAAAGACCTTTCCGTAGCTGATCAAAAAAATCCAATCTTAGATGGTTTTGAAGAATGGATGAAAGATGAAGAACAAGTTGATGACGTGTTGTTGATTGGCTATGCTCCTAATTCTTGAGATGAATACTTGCGTTTGGAGTAGGCTATAGTTAGCATTATCTGACTCTTTTGCCACATCATCTGCGCTAACGTTTGTTCTGATGAATTTAGAAAGGGTACAACCGTTTTAATAGTGTTTGTTTTTTGTTAGCGGGTTTTTAAATTTTTTCAGCTTCTTATCATATATCAACTCAATCGAATGAAAGGAATTTTCTATCAATGACCAATCCTCAGCGCTTATCTCGATTTCATTTGTCGGAATGTAGTCGCAAATTCTTAGCGTGGCTATTAAGCTAGTTCCTCTTTGAGGCAAAATGTATGTTATGTCATAAACTTCATTTAAAAGATTCTCAACGGTAGCATTTGAGTCTAAATAAACTCCTTGTAATTTTTGTAGATACTTATTTAAAACAGAAATAGTGTTGGCATCATCAAAAAATTCTTTAAAATCTAAATGAGGGACAATATCATAAATTGAACTTTCAGTAATAATGTCTTTTGATTTTGATATTTCGTAGAAATTTGTAGTGTAAACGAAGCATTGAAAATCCCACTTAGATATTGAAATTCCTAAGGTTGTAGAACCATCAACGTTATAGAATATCGAGGCCTGACGAAGAATAGTTTTATTATGATCCCCATTTGAAGCATATTCTTCATAATATCCATTATTTAAGTCAACGATAGTATCAGTAGATGTTAATTCACCCGTTGAGTATTTTCTAATCGAATCTTCTTTTAATTGCAAGGCATCAAGTATGTTTTGAGCAAAACAAGAACATCCAGTTGAGACTAAAAGGCTAACCAAAACTATAATTTTCATCATGTAATTTATTCCTATGTAGTTATTGAACACCCAATTTACAGAAATTGGAATTAACTAAATTGTTAGCGTACAATCAATCCAAACTCCGTCTAAAGTCGCATTTAGTTTTTCATAGAATTTAATAGCAGGCTCATTCCAGTCGATAACTTGCCATTTAATTTTTGCCGATCCTCTTTTCTTAGCTTCCAATATTAGCTGATCAAACAGCTTTTCACCTATTCCCATTCTTCTATAGTTGGCATTGATTACAAAATCTTCCAAGTACATGGACCTGCCTTTCCATGTGGAGAAAACGTCATAATATATCATAGCGCCAACAACGGTTCCATCTACTTCCGCAACTAGCGTGTCGATAATCTTGCCTTCACCAAATGCCTCTTTTATAAGCACGTCTGCATTTATATTTACTTCATCTGGTGCTTTTTCATAATCTGCAAGCTCTTGAATCAAGCTCATTACAGCTTTCATGTCCGTTTTTTCACCTTTTCTTATGTTTACATTCCCCATTTGATAAGCTTTGAGGCTAAATTATCAGAAATACTTAGAACTTTCTTCTTTCCTATTGCTTCTTTTAGCTTGTTTTTTCGACCTTTAACATCGCAAACTTCAACATCAAACAGCATGGTTACTCTAGGTGAATTTATTATTGATGAACAAAAAGAATTTCCAGGTTCATCTGGGGATTTCAGTAGCATTCTAAGTTCTATTAGATTGGCTGGTAAAATTGTTAGTCAACAAATCAATAAAGCTGGACTGGCTTCTCACATCTTGGGTTCTGCTGGGTCTGAGAATATTCAAGGAGAAGATCAGCAAAAATTGGATGTCTATGCGGATGAGCAGTTTATCAAAGCATTGAGAAACAGGGGCCTAGTTTGCGGATTAGCTTCTGAAGAAAATGACGATTTTATAAGTTTTAACGAAAACAACAAAGCGAAATATATCATTATGATTGACCCATTAGACGGATCATCCAATATTGATGTGAATGTTTCGGTAGGAACTATATTCTCTGTGTGTAAAAGAATTTCTGAACCAGGAACTCCGGTTACTAAAGAAGATTTCTTACAGCCGGGAACTGCGCAAGTGGGGGCCGGATACATTATTTACGGTTCTTCAACCATGTTAGTTTATACAACTGGAAAAGGAGTAAATGGATTTACGTTCGATTCAGGAATTGGCGTTTTCTTTTTGTCGCATAAGAACATGAAATCACCAACAAATGGAAAGATATATTCTATAAATGAAGGTAATCTGAACCAATGCGAACAAGGTGTTAGAGATTACATTAGCTATTGTCAAAGTTCAGATAATAACATTGGAAAGCCCTA
>JBLIOB010000088.1:0-14765 GCA_047639575.1 Parvicellaceae bacterium | reverse complement strand
CTTTCTTTGTCCACCCGAAATTGTTTTTTCTAATGGACTTCCTACTTTTAAATCTTTAGCTTCTGCTAGGCCAATGGCATTCAATGTGCCCATAACCATTTTAGAGATCTTGCTATCGCTCAAACTGCCAAAGCAAAGCTTAGCGTTAAAGAAGAGGTTTTGGAATACGGTAAGTTCTTCAATCAACAAATCATCTTGAGAAACGTACCCTATAAGCCCTTCAACGTTATCAGTATCTCTATGAATGTCAATGCCATTGATAGTTACTGTTCCTACCGTAGGAGTATAATTCCCATTCAATACGTTCAATAAAGTAGACTTACCAGCACCAGAACCACCCATGATTCCAATTAGCTTACCTGAATCTTCAGAAAAGTTGATTGGATGAAGACCTACTTTTCCACCTTTAAAATGATACTGAATTGCATCGGTTTTAAAATTGATCTTTGAAGTTGAATTATCACTTAGGAAGCGCCCAATGATGTCACTATAGTAAATTGGTTTAACCTTTGAACTTCTAATTGAAGAACCTTGATTTAGAATGAAGTTTCTTTCAGGAGGTAATATTTGACCGTTTAAGTATAAGTCAGATTTACCTTGATAACGCATGAAGTAGGTATTAACCGACTCCACTCGAATAATAATAATTCTTCCTTCTATGCTTTCTGAATGAAGATGATGCCCTTCTTTTAAGTCTGCGCTTTCAAGCGCATTAACGAACATCCATTGCTGGTTGTCAACCAAGTCGGAATCATTAATTTCTACAAAATCTTTACATCTAGTATATTCTTCTGGTGAGATATTAAAGGTTTCGGCAACAGTAGTTGCGAATTCTAATTCCTGTTCGGTTACTTCCTCATTTGCATAGATAAACTCGAGGATACGAATAAGTACGATTAATTTCTGTTTCTGAGTAAGTTCCTCATTAATCTGTGTGCAGATTCTAAGTACTTTAACAGAGTTTACGGAAGTTCTTTTCTTTTTTCCGTCCTTTTTCTTAGATTTTCCTTGATGAACAGTAAGATATTCATCGAACAGAGCCATGTAAGAATTTACAAGCTCTTGGTTAAGTTCTTGACTAAGAAATTGCTTAACAATATCTCGTCCACCACCACTAATTTTAAATCCGCCACCATCAACTTCCTCCATGTCAACTTTTGCAATAATTGCAAATAGTTGCATCAGGGCCTTGAGAATACGTTCGCTCATATTAGGTTAGTGTTGGTTTAAAGAGTAGGTAATGCGCTTGAGATTACATTTGCTTTTCGAATCCAATCAACATGATTACACAGCCAGACGCTTTTTTGTTTGGATCTAATTGCGTGTGAATTTTGCACTCCATAGTACTAGTAACTTTAAAATCCCAGTATGGAGCATTTGCCTGATCAGCATTCGTGAAAAGTACAATATCTTGTTCATCTCTGATTTCGAAAATCACATAGTCTTTTCTTTTCCCAGCAGACACAGCAATTCTATATGTGCTTCCACCAAAAAATGTAGTATTGAATTCCGCAGCTTCGTCATCTGAAAGGAATGCTCTGTAAACCTGACCATCTGAAATGAAAACACTGTTTTCAGTACCTTCATTTAAATAACTACTTGCAATTCCTGAAACCGAATCACATGTTACTTGAGCATTCGCGATTGATCCTAAAATCAGAAGCGCCATTGCAAAGAGTGTTGTTATTGTTAATTTCATCTTGCTTAATTATTGGGTGATTAGATCTCTTAATTCGGCTACTTGAGAAGCGATTTCCGCGAGAACATCATCAGATATTTCAACATCGTTAGTAGAATTAAAAATGGTGAGCTTTTTGTCAGCATATGTTTGAGGCTCAATATACTTGTAGGAAGATGATACTTGATCAAAAGCACCGTAAAGGTCCTCCATCCCATAAACAAACTCTTCAAAATCATCGCCAGAACTTTCCAGACTGTTTAACAAACCAATAAGTGATTTGAGTGTACTCTTCTGTTCGCCAATCCGGGCTTGCAATGCTTTGTTACCATCAAGGGCAACTCTGCAAGAGAAATGTAAAGCTTCAATCCAGCCTCCAGCCAGTATCAAACCAGCAACATCACTTTTGTCATTTGTTTTCAAGTAGTTATCCGCTGATTGGTATGCTTCAGAAATGAAGACTAACATCGAATCTTGATTCGTTGAATTAGCAGAGAATCGCTCGATAAGAGATTCATTAAAAGCATTTTCAACACCCACCTCGCTAGCTAATGTTCTAACACTAGTTAGATAAGCTAAAGATGCGTTGTTGTTTTCATAAATAGTACAGTATCCTAAATCTGCTCCATATACTCCAAGATTCATCGACTTTGAAAACATGGTACTGTATCCATCTGCGTTGTCCTTAGGGTTTAAATAGGAATCATCAAAGTCTGCTCCAGAATCCTTAATCAACATAGCCGTTTGCATAGGTGAAGGGATACTAAAAATTTGACCATTCACATCAAACGTTTTACCAACATTTATGATGTCTGGTGGGATTTTGACTTTTCCGTTAGGATCATTCCCATCTGGGGTTGGGTCAGTACAGCCAACTAAAATTGTTGATACTGCAACCGCTCCGAGGATTAGGTGCTTAATATTGTAATTCATGAACGCTCTATTATTCGCTGTAATTGTAGCGTGCAAGTAATAAAAAATAACCGACATGGCAAAGCAATTTACAAGTATTAAATACGCAATTTTTCCTTAGCTGTCGGAGTTTTTGTACAGGAACTTAAAAGAAGCTATTAATCCGATTAAACCTGCAATGCTCATTATTGCAGGTATCAAAAGTTTGCCAGGTTCTTGCAAGATTAAGAATCCAATGGTGAATAGTATGCCGTAAACCATAGATATACTTGAAAACCAAGCCGCAAAAGAAAATGCTAACGGCTTGTTGTCGACCTTTAATCCGTTTTGTCTTGCAACACGATTCCAACCGCCACTTGGTCGTACTTTTTTGTAAAATTTGGCCAAGGTTTGGTCCGATTCTCGACTAGTAAATAGAGTTACTAAGAGCCATATTACGGTTGTAAATGCAATGTTAAATATGAAGGCCATTTTATTGGTTGTATACCAATCATACCACTCTACACTCTGTTCAGCCATTTCTTCTCCAACATACATAAAGATGAAAAATCCAAGGACCGGTGCTAATGTAGCAGCAATTTCACTCCAGGCATTAATTCTTGACCAATACCACCTTAGAATTAGAACTAGACCAATCCCAGCACCAAACTCCATAATCCATCCCCATACCTGAGATATCGAAGTGATGTTGAAAGCAACAATGAACCCAATTATCATGATAAGTACAGACGCAATTCTTGCTGCACCAACATAATTTTTCTGTGCTTTTTCCTCACTAGGAAATCGATTACTCGGCCTCATAAACCTGGCATAAAGATCATTTACTAAAAAGCTGGCACCCCAATTAATCTGTGTACTAATGGTACTCATATATGCTGCAAGAAAGGCTGCTAAAAGGAGTCCCTTAAGCCCTATAGGCAGATAATCTTTCATTACGTATGCATAGCCCAACTTCGAGGCAAAAGTAAACCCTACTGTTTCTCGCAATCTTTTTTCACTGTCAAATTCCGCTGTATATTCAGGAAAAGCCTCCAAAAACTCTCGATCATCCTTAATTCCTGAAATCAAGTATTCACTTGTTACAGCATTTTTCTCAATTTCCGGATGACTCAAGTAAAAAGTGCCAAGCGCATTTTCATCAATGCCTCCTTTTATCTCATTGGCTAGTATTACTGCTTGATGATCCTGATGATTTAAATCAGGAGAATAGAGCATTATTGCACAAAGTGCTACGATTATCCAGGGCCAGGGGCGAAGACAATAATGAGCGATTTGAAAAAATAAAGTGGCTTTTAAAGCATCGGTTTCTGAACGAGTACTGTTCATTCTTTGAACAACGTAACCGCCACCACCAGGTTCAGCTCCAGGATACCAACTCGCCCACCATTGCATGCCAACAAAAGCAAGCATGGCGCCAAAAGTTAATGTTACTGAAGTAAAACCATTGCCTTCGCTAACTGTTGTGTCATTTGACACATGTGGAAGTACATTGAAATAGCTCTCGTCAAGCGTGGCTTTCATTTCTTCCATGCCTCCGACTTCACCAGAGTTTAGAACCAGTATTGCTAAAACGATACACCCGATAATGGCAATGAAAAATTGAACTGCGTCCGTAATCGCCACTCCAAGTAAACCAGATAGACTCGAATAAAAAGTAGCGATGATCATTAATCCGCCTACCCAGAAAAGCGCAATGGTCATATCTAGGCCAAAGAAAACAGTAAGTAGTGTAGCCATGGCATTATTTACCCAAGCGATCACCAGGCAATTCATGAAAACTCCTAAATAAACAGACTTGAACCCTCTTAAGAATGCTGCTGGCTTTCCAGAATATCGTAATTCTAGTAGTTCAATTTCAGTAACAACCCCAGATCTTCGCCAAAGTCGGGCAAAAAAGAAAGTGGTAAGAAGTCCACCAATTAAAAAGTTCCACCAAAACCAATTTCCTGCAATACCATTTTCGGCTGTCAGCTCAGTAACAGCTAATGGAGTATCTGCTGCAAATGTGGTTGCCACCATTGAAAGCCCAGCGATATACCATGGCAGATTTCGTCCGCCTAGGAAAAAATTAGCAATTCCTCCACTCGCTTTTTTCCGATACCTCAGCCCTATTACAAGTGAGAGAATAAGAAAAGCGGCTATAATTGACCAATCTATCCAGTGCAAATTCATGGTGCGAATTTAACATGGACTTTCTGAGAAACTGAAAATAGTAATTGTAATTTTTCAACATTTGAACCTTCTCCTTTTGGAAGTTGTTACTTTTATGAAATAATGAGTGAAATTAAAAACATTGGAGTATTAACATCCGGAGGCGATGCTCCAGGTATGAATGCATGCATTCGGGCTGTTGTTAGACAAGGGTTGCACAGCAATGTTCAAGTTACTGCTATCTACCGAGGTTATGATGGATTAATCGACCATGAAGTGAAAATATTCGGTTCTCATGATGTTAGTAACATCCTTCAAAGAGGTGGAACAATTTTGAAATCCGCCAGAAGTAAGGAATTTTATAGTGCCGAAGGAAGAGAATTGGCCTTTCAAACTATCAGAAAAGAAAATATTGATGCATTGATTGTTATAGGAGGTAATGGAACTTTCACCGGTGCTGAAATTTTCGGAAACACCTATAACTTTCCAGTAATTGGAATTCCAGGAACGATTGACAATGATCTTTACGGAACAGATTTCACTATCGGATATGATACTGCGTTGAATACAGTTATTGAAGCAGTAGATAAAATTCGCGATACGGCCAATTCGCATGACCGACTCTTTATTGTAGAGGTAATGGGGAAAGATGCAGGATTTATAGCACTTCGATCGGGCATTGCAGTGGGAGCAGAAGCAATTTTAATCCCTGAAACCAAGACTTATATTAAAGCACTGATTGAGACGCTCGAAACAGGATGGAGAAACAATAAAAAGAGCAGCATTATTTTGGTTGCGGAAGGTGATGATACTGGAGGAGCCTTAGAGGTGCAGAGAAAAATTCAGGAAAATTTTACACATTACGACACTAGAGTTTCCATATTAGGACATATGCAACGAGGGGGAAGTCCAAGTGCGGCAGATCGATTGTTGGCTTCTATACTTGGCGCTGAGTCCATTAAGGCATTGCTCTCAGGTAGAAGAGGGGAAATGGTAGGTGTCATGAAAAATGAAGTTTGCTTTACCCCATTTACCTCAGCCGTGAAACACAATAAAGAAATTCGTAAAGACCTTCTTGATTTAGCTACAATACTTTCTAAATAGTTTATGGATAAAAGGATAACAAAATTTGTTGATGTCATTCTTCCTGTATCGGTTCCCAACCTTTATACTTATCGGGTGCCTCATGATTTAACAGATGTTGTAGTTCCTGGTCAGCGAGTGATTGTAGAATTTGGAAAAAGGAAAAGATATTCTGCTTTGATTCGGAAAGTTCATGAAACGGCTCCAAGCGCTTATCAAGCAAAATACATTGAAAATGTTTTGGACGAATTACCCATTGCGACTGAAGAACAGTTCAAATTTTGGGAGTGGATATCAGAGTATTATATGTGTACTATTGGTGAAGTCCAAGTGGCAGCACTTCCAAGCGCTCTAAAATTAGCAAGTGAAACTAGAATTGTGTTGAATCTTGGTTTTGAGTTTGATTATGACTCTTTAACCGACAAAGAATTTTTAATTACTGAGGCGTTAGAGATTAGGGAGGTTTTGAGCCTATTAGAGATTTCCGAAATATTAGATCAAAAGACTGTTTATCCGTTGGTGAAATCCCTAATTGATAAGCGAGTGGTACTTATTGAAGAGGAGCTTAAGGAACGATATAAGCCAAAAATCGAAAGCTACATCAAGCTTACTGAAGAATTTGAAAATGAAGAAACCTTAAAAATAGCTTTTGATGATTTGTCCAGGGCTCCCAAACAGCTGGAATTGCTGATGCGATATATCGAGCAAAGTCAGCGCTATTCTAATGCATCAATTGAGGTAAAGAAAACTGCACTTCAAAAGATCACAAATTCAACTTCTTCTCAAACTAATCAATTAGTTAAAAAGGGCATTTTTGAATTATATGATAAGGAAATTGGAAGATTAGAACGGTTCGATGGAGCAATTGAAGAGGTTAAAGCATTAAGTGAAGAGCAGACGGAAGCAAATAAAGCAATTACTGAATCATTTAAATCGCAACAGGTTTGTTTACTATATGGTGTAACAGGTAGTGGTAAAACGGAAGTTTACGTAAAGCAAATGCAAGACGCAATTGCAAAAGGCGGCAAGGTTCTTTATTTATTGCCAGAAATAGCCCTCACCACTCAAATAATAAATCGTTTAAGGAAATATTTCGGAGATCGAGTAGGAGTTTATCATTCGAAATTTAATGCGAACGAAAGAGTTGAAATCTGGAATAATGTTCTTACTGGTCAAGGTTATGACATAATTTTGGGGGCAAGGTCATCGTTGTTTCTTCCATTTAAGAATTTAGATTTAATAATTGTTGATGAAGAACATGAGAACTCTTTTAAACAGTACGATCCAGCACCAAGATACCATGCTCGGGATGCTTCAATAATGTTAGCTCATTTAACAGGAGCGAAAGTGATTCTTGGATCAGCAACTCCGTCTATTGAATCTTTTTGGAATGCAAACCAAGGACGATACGGTTTGGCCCAGCTGACTAAAAGATATGGAGGTCTTCAGTTACCAGAAGTTCTGGTCGCTGATGTTAAAGAAGAGCATCGAAAAAAGAAAATGAGCGAACATTTCAGTTCTTTCTTACTTCGAAAAATGCATTCCGCTTTGGAAAAAGGGGAACAAATCATCCTTTTTCAAAATCGTAGAGGATATACGCCTCAATGGAATTGTGAAGATTGTGGTTGGGTTCCTAATTGCACCAGATGCGATGTGAGTCTAACGTACCATAAGTATCAGCGTAAATTAAGTTGTCATTATTGTGGATATTCTATTCAACCGCCAAAAACCTGCGAAGGATGTGGAAGTCATAAGCTTAATATGTTAGGCTTTGGCACGGAAAAGATAGAAGAGGATTTAGCTAAATTTCTTCCGAAAGCGAAAGTGGCCCGGATGGATTTAGACACCACTAGATCAAAACATGCTTATCAAAACATTTTAGGCGCTTTTGAGCAACGAGAAGTGGATGTTTTGGTTGGAACTCAAATGGTAACTAAAGGCTTAGACTTTGATAATGTCTCTTTAGTGGGAATACTAAATGCCGATCAGATGTTAAACTTTCCTGATTTTAGGGCTTTCGAAAGATCCTACCAATTAATGGCTCAGGTAAGTGGAAGAGCCGGTAGGAAAAAGAAAAGGGGTGAAGTGATTATTCAGACATGGAATCCTAACCACTGGATTATTCAAAAAGTAATGACTAATGATTACGAAGGAATGTATCATCAGGAATTATTGGAACGTAGAAATTTCCATTACCCGCCATTTTATAGATTGATTCAAATTACGGTGAAGCATAGAGATAGAGGTGTTTGTGATCAGTCAGCTCAATATCTTGTTAAACTACTTCAAGACCAACTGGGTGGATGGGTCTTAGGTCCAGAAGCTCCTTCAGTCTCGAGAATCAGGAACTTTTACTTAATGAATATATTAATAAAGTTTGATCGAAAAGCTTCGCCTAAGAAGATTAAAAGCTTTGTTAGCAGTTGCGTCCTTGATATTAAAAAGCACAAAACTTATAAATCCAGTATTATAAGATTAGATGTCGATCCAATTTGATATATTTAAGGCGAGAAAACTCATGTAAATGAGTTACTACGAATGAACTTTGCATTGAAAAACATATTCAGCTTATTTATTCTAATCATTGGAATGAATATGATAATTCCTGTAGATTTTCAAAGTCTTTTTGACGATGGAATTGCTCTCGAGCAATTATCAGACTTCGATTCCGAAGAGAACGATGAGGAAGAACGTGAAAATGAAAAAGAAATAGAGGCGGAAGACTATTTTATTGATATGGACCTGTGCGCCTTTAGCCATTTGAGTGATTCTAGCCAGGTTCTTTTAGAATTTCAGATGATAAGATTAAACATCTACATTGACATTGATACGCCACCTCCGTTGGCGTAAGTGAATACCTATTTCTTTTTAGTTATCACTTGTTGCTTCTAGCAACGTTCAATTTTAAATATGTCAACCAAAACAAAATTTTTCGATTTCTCAAACTTAAAAGGCGACTTATTAGGTGGTCTTACTGCCGGTATTGTTGCGTTACCATTGGCATTAGCCTTTGGTGTGAAAGCGTTTGAAGCGACAGCGCAAATTGACGGGGTAGATGTTGAAATGGCCACCATGGCCGGAGCCAAAGCCGGACTATATGGTGCAATGTGTATCTCTATTTTGGCAGCCTTATTTGGAGGGACACCAACACAAATTAGTGGTCCAACAGCTCCAATGACAACAGTTTCAATTAAAGTAATTGCAGCAGCTATTATTACCTTGAAAGTAGCTGAAGAAGCTTCTGGAGCTAGTCTTACTGGAGAAGATGCCATGCTCCATATTTCAGCGCTAATTCTAGCCACCTTTATGTTTGCCGGGCTCTTACAAATTCTTTTTGGGGTAATTAAAATTGGAAAATTTGTAAAGTACATACCGCAAAGTGTAGTCTCTGGATTTATGAGCGGTATTGGAGTAATCATAATCATTACTCAGATTTTTCCTTTCTTCGATTTTACATTACCTAAAGAATTCCAGTCTGGTATATCTGGAACTGTAGATACCCTGCTAAACCTTGGTAGAATAGAGTTTAACTGGTACGCAGCGGCAACTGCTGGGGTGACTATTCTCATCATCTACTTATTGCCAAGACTTACTAAAATATTGCCTTCGGCTTTGGTGGCACTCGTGGTAGTGTCAGCTGGATGTGCATTTGTGTTTACTAATGGGGAGATTATGCTTATACCAGAAATTCCTGCTGAATTACCTCAAATTCATACAGAGGTATTTTACGTATTTAGTTCATCAGAATTGATGACCATACTTGGATTTGGTACCGCTTTAGCATTCTTAGGAATGATTGATTCCCTATTAACCTCTATTGTTGCAGACAACATTACGAAAACGAAGCATAATTCAGATCGAGAATTAATAGGCCAAGGGATTGGAAATACGTTTGCCGGTTTGTTGGGAGGGTTGCCAGGCGCTGGAGCTACTATGAGAACAGTTGTGAATATCGATGCAGGTGGTAAAACAAAAATAAGTGGAATTGTAGCTGGTATTTTGATCTTATTGGTGGTGTTAGTAGCTGGGCCGTTGGTTCAGTATATTCCGAAATCAGTACTGTCAGGTATTTTAATCACGGTCGGTATAGGAATTATTGATTATCGAGGAATCAAACAAATTGGAAAAATACCAAAGAGCGATTCTGTCATAATGATTCTGGTTTTACTGGTTACAACGTTTTACAGTTTAATTTGGGCAGTTGTTCTTGGGATGGCTATAGCATCGTTGAATTTCATGAAAACAATGAGCGATATCGGAAAAGAGAAAAGTAGTATTGATAATATTAATTCATTTAAAGACGAATTATTTTGGTCTGAACAAGGTATGCTTTCAGAGAATGTTTCTTCTCAAGTTTTTATTAAACACCTTTATGGTCCGTTGTTTTTTGGATTTGCAAGCAGCTTCAGTGATTTGTCAAAAGATATGCCTGATATGAAAACAATCGTGATAAGGTTTGAACGTGTTCCGTATATAGATCAATCCGGCTTTTATGCTTTAGAGTCTGCGATTAGTGACTTTAAGCTAAACGGCTGTGACGTGTTGTTCACAGGTCTAGAAGGACAGCCTAAGGAGTTTCTTGAGAAAATTGGTCTCGTACCAAATGTGATTGACCAGGAGTCTATTTTTAAAGAGTTTGGTACCTGTGCTAAATACTTAAAAAGAACGTTGACTGATTCTAGTGGTAAAATTGTTTAGAAATTAAAACATGCAGCGCTGAGACGAAAACGTTTGCTCCTAGTTCCAATCATTCTAGAAAGCTTCTTTTTTAATTTACTCCATTTCTTTTTTAGTAGGTGCTTCTCTCTCAAATCATGATGCTTAGCTGTTCTGTTCAGTGTTGGTAGCTTAAGTTTGGGTAAATTTATTTTCGGAAAGTTTATCGAGCGTATGTCAATAGTTGGTAGGGAAATAGTAGGAAGGGAGATCGTTGGAAGTGAGATCGTTGGAAGTGCAACATTTAGCGATGGCGGGTTTATCATCTGAGCAACGTCCAATTGAATTGCTTGAGTTCTAATTTCTGAGTCAAAAGCTTCATCGCTGTTTAATTCGTTAGACTGTGGAACATCAGGGTTACTAGCTATATTGTCTACCGTATAGTTTATTCCATTGTCATTCGACTCATTAACATTTCTTACTTGCTGCTGTACCTTTTGGTTGTTTTTCTGTTGCTGGACTTTATTAGTTTGCTTTTGATTAAAAGTGAAGAACACTGGCTTATTACTATTCATCATTACAGGATTAACATTCACGTTGTTTCGAACATTAGTTCTGTTCAAGTTCTGCACCGTATTAATCCTTATCGACATAGCTTGAATGCTGGGAGAAATGTTGGTTTGAATATCATTGGATGAAATATTATTTAACATTTGATTCCCTGCCCAAAGATTTCCGGTTGTTTGCTGAACGGAGTTTTGGCCAATCATTGGATTTGAAATCATTGTAAAAATTGCGGTTAGGACGATAAGCAGATTTTTCATTTTTAAGTTTGCTATTTGATTGACAGGTAATAATCTCAATCAAATGTATTTAGACCTATATCACATAAAAACCTATACTTAGTAAAATGACCATGTGGGTAAGGGAACTTAATCAGTTAGAAAGTGAACCTATCTATCTTTCGAGTTTACTGTACCAATAAGGGAAACCAAGTTTTATGAATCCCGTAAATAGCATTAAGTTTATGATAACAAATATGAAAAAAATACTTTTAATAGTCGCTCTTGGGATAGGAATTGTTTCCTGTGGAACAAGTGAATTGGATGAGACATATTCCGGTGAATGGTTTGTTCCAGACTATACTAATCTCCCACCATTAGGGTTAAAAGACACCGTTAAATTGCTTTTGTCGCCTGGAGGTGGTGAAGAACCTTATATTGAGACAAAATATATGGGAACAGACTTCAAGGTTGTAATAAACGCGGAAGGAGACACTTCTAGGTTTGTAACACATGATACAGGGTTTAATACTCCCGAAGGATATCATGTTGGTTCTTATTGGAAGAATATTCCGTTGGCTGAACAAACTGAAATTTCAAAAAAACAGGGATACGGATATTTTTTGAAGCTATATTCCGGTTGGACTCTTGGCTTTTGCGCTGGAAGTGAATGTACTAATGAAGAATTGTCTGATGAATCTAAAGTTGTTTGGATACAAAAATGAATAAGTTAATTGCAATATTGATGTTGGTAATCACTACAAATGTAGTGGTCAGTCAGACGGATTCTTTGCAATCGACTGATCCGTTTGATTATATAAATGAGGCTAATTTATTAGCTAGTGTCGATGCAACGAAAGCATTTACAATGGCGGAAAAAGCGCTTGAATTGTCATTAGAAAGCCAGAATAAAAGAGCGGAGGCATATTGTTATAGCGTTTTTGGATCAGTACATTATGAAGTCAAAAAATATAATCTTGCGATCGAGAGTTTCACGAAAGCTCAAAATAAATTCAATGTTCTAAAAGAGGATAAGGGAATTTATTTAACTACTAAATACTTGGCACAGGCGTACGATGCAAATTTAAATACTAAGATAGCGATTAATAAATATGAGGTGTTTCTTGATTTAGCGATTCAAAAGGGAAATGAGAAAGATGTCAATGAGGCTAAAAACGCCTTAGGCAGGTTATATTTTAATTTTGGAAATTATGATATGGCCTTGAGTATTTTTAAAGTTCAATTAAAAAAAGCAGAGCACTCAGGTAGCGAGGCGGATATTGCCGAAATCAGTAATCGAATTGGTAAGATTTATGATGTTCAAAATGACTCCGTTGCAGCATTGAAAAATTATAAGCAAGGCTTAGCAAGTGGATTGAATAGTGCTAACAATGAAGCAGTACAAGGTTATTATGACAATATGAACTCCTATTACGGAAGCAGGGGCAATGTAAAAGAACAATTAAACGTAAACGATGAAGCTATTCAACATTGGACTTCGGAAAAAAAGAAGAAAAGCAGAAACAAAAACCAAAACAAAGTCGAACAAAAGGAGATTAAGGATTTAAACACCAATTTATTTAATGCTAATATGAGTCAGGCAAACGTGTGGCTAAATACTAATAACCCTGTTGAAGCAATGCCTTTTATTATAAATTCTATTGACATTGCTACAGATATTGGGACGTTAGAAAATGAAGTCAAGGGATACGGAGCCTTAGTAGAAGCGTACGAACAAGTGGGTGAATATGATAAAGCGTTAGAAGCATATAAACGATTTGTAGTTTCTAAAGATTCTTTAGAAGCGGAACGTCAGCAAGAAAAGCTGTTTGCCTTGAGATTGGAAGCAGACGTGTATGATCGAGATAAGAGAATCCAATTGTTGCAAAGAGAAGCCGATTTAGATAGACAAACGTTCGATTTAACGATCAGAGAGAAGGATGATGAGGCGAATGCGTCTAAAATATTTATGTACAGTCTGATGGCTGGATTTGGAGTACTACTGATTTCCTTTATTGTATTTGTTAGAGGAAACAGAGAAAAGAAAAAGGCCAATAAGCTTTTAATGCTTAAATCGTTGCGGACTCAAATGAACCCTCATTTTATTTTTAATTCATTGAATTCAGTTAATAGCTTTATCTCTCAGAGTGATGAAAGGTCCGCGAACAAGTACTTATCCGAATTTTCAAAATTAATGAGAATGGTGCTTGAAAATTCAAAGTTTGACTTTGTAAGTCTGTCGAGCGAATTGAAAACTTTGGAGCTTTATCTGGGTCTTGAGCATTTAAGGTTTAAAGACAAATTTGATTATAATCTAAATATTGAAGTAAATGGTAGCGAAGATATAGAGGTACCACCGATGCTAGTTCAGCCGTACATTGAAAACGCTGTATGGCACGGGTTAAGGTATAGTGAGAACAAAGGAAAGCTAGACGTCTCGTGTATAGAAAAGGACGGAAATCTTCACTGGACAATCGAAGACGATGGAATTGGGCGGGAAAAATCTAAGGAACTGAAAACGAAGCATCAAAAAGAAGGAAAGTCTACGGGAATGAAGAATATCGAAGAAAGGCTTCGAATTATCAAAGAATTATATGGGCATGAGATGCAACTTGAAGTTTCTAATTTGAATGAAGATGGTTCAGGAACAAGGGTCAAATTGATCATCCCAAAAAGAAAAGCAGCATGAGTATTAAAGCGGTAATAGTTGAGGACGAAGAAGCAAGCAGAATTACGTTAAGAAATTACGTAGAAAAATACTGTGACGGAATCGAAGTAATAGGCGAAGCCGATGGAGTAAAAGAAGGTGTTAAAATAATTAAAGACCTAAAACCTGATCTTGTCTTTCTCGATGTAGAAATGCCTTACGGCAACGCTTTTGATTTGTTAGAGGAGTTCGATCAAATATTTTTTGAAGCAATATTCGTAACGGCTTATTCTAATTATGCGATTAAAGCCATTAATTACAGCGCTTCACACTATTTGCTTAAACCAATAGACATTGATGAGTTAGTTGATGCTACGACAAAAGCAGCTGAGAAAATCAAAAGTAAAGTTGCCAACGATACTAATATCAACACTAAAATATTATTGGAAAATGTTCAGATCACAAATAGTCATTTAAAGAAGATTGTTTTACCAGTATTGGATGGATTTGAAGTAGTGGAAGTTCAGGATATTATTCGCTGCAGAGCGAACGATAATTTCACTGATTTTCATTTAACTAATGGTAAAAAGAAAGTGATCTGTCGGACTTTAAAATTTTACGATGAGATTCTCTCTGAATTAGGATTTGTTAGAGTCCATAAATCTCATTTAATTAATACACAATATGTGAAGGCGTATAAAAAAGGAAAAGGTGGCTATATTGAAATGAAAGATGGAAGTACGGTAGATGTGTCGGCTACTAAAAAGCAAGATTTCTTAAATCATTTCAAGAATTAGGCAAAAGAGCTAGTCCATTTTCCTTTTAACCCATCGATTTTTAGTACGTTCGACCGAAA
>JBLIOB010000087.1:0-15230 GCA_047639575.1 Parvicellaceae bacterium | reverse complement strand
CGAGTGTTTCGTTTAGCAATGCACATCAAACAGCTAGTAGTCTAATAGGTGGCTCTTCTGGAGGGGTGGGGATTTCTGCTTCAAGTTCGGGCGCAGTGGCTTCGGTTCCTTCTGTTGCAGCTACCGATATGCTCATTAATAGTCTTGTGTATAAGGGCTTCTCTACATCGTTAGTTATAAGCGGAACACTAGATGCTAGAAATATAGCGCAAGCATCGTTTGGTCAAATTTGGGGTGGATGTCAAACGAAACAAGGATCTGGTGCTGCAATAGCATCGCAATATGATTGGAATGATTTAGTTGCTAATGAATGGGCTGTTTCGTCCTTGGTTCTTCGTTCTTCAGGATCTTGCACAGTGCCAACTGTTCAATCTAGTGGCATTTCTTTTAACGCGCAAACAGCAACAACCATGGATCTTAGCTGGGTAAGAGGAGATGGGAACAAGGTTTTAGTTGTGTGTAAAACAGACAGCGTACCAATGGATCCTGTTAATGGAATTAGCTATACAGCGAACTCTATTTTTTCCAGTGGTGATGATGTTGGGTCAAGTAGTTACGTTGTCTATGATGGTGTTGGGACAAATGTTTCAGTTACGGGGTTAGTTTCTGGAACAGACTATTATTTTGAAATATGGGAGTATAATTCTGCCGGAGCATGTTATAACACGAACTCTGAAGAAGGTAATCATTCAACAGATTGCACCGTGCCCATTACGCAGGCCAGTGACCTTTCTTTTGACGCAGAGACCTCAACAACTATTGACATTAGTTGGGTGAGGGGTGATGGAAACAAGGTGTTAGTGATTTGTAAAACAGGTGCAGCTCCTTCTGACCCTACTAGTGGAACAAGTTACACAGCGGATGCAGTCTTTGGATCTGGCGATGATGTTGGTTCAAATAGTTATGCAGTCTATGATGGTATAGGAACAAGTGTTTCGGTAACAGGATTAACGGCAGCAACGGATTATTATTTCGAGATATGGGAGTATAATTCAACAGGGATCTGTTATAGAACTATTTCTGAAGACGGCAATCACTTAACCGGTTCGGCACTATCAAATGATGAAATTAGTAAAGAAAAGGGGTTTAGTGTTTTTCCAAATCCAGCGAATGAAGAGTTTATGTATTCGTATAGTGGATTTGAAGAAAGTGTTCAAATAGAAGTGTTCAGCACTTCTGGGCAATTGGTAAAGCGCGAAACAATAGTTGCGTTAGATGGTAGTTTTCAAGGATTCGTAAGGCTTAGTGATGTAGTGAAGGGCCTCTATATTGTGCGAATTTCAGATGGGAAAAATTCTTCTCAACTAAAATTAGCAAAACAATAGGAGGGTCTTGGCATAGTAGTTAAAGGGGTGTTTTGTTCAAGGCATCCCTTTTTTGTTTGTTGCCTTTTGTTAACCCGATCGTTAGGCCGTTTTCTAATGTTTGGTTTGCGGAAAGGAAAGGTGTGACATCCGCTGTATATAAAGCGGTCATAAATATCTATAACTGATATAAAGGTCAATTTCAAGGTGTTTTCAATTGACTTGATTGTTGAATACTGAAGTTTGACACCATAACGCTTCATTCCAAGTGTTTTACACGTGAAAAAACACCGACAATACCCCTTAAATACCCCTGTTAATTTTGGGGTATTGGCTGGTAACAATCATTTTTGAAGTCTTAACAAGTAAGCTAACACGAAGTACTTACTTAACTATTTAAAAAGTAGCATTATGATAAAGCCCCTTTACTCATTACTTTTCGCATTTAAAAGCAGTTTTATTTTTTTAGCCATTCTGATCTTCAGTAGTATACCGGTCGTTTTTGGACAGGCGGTTACGTTAGATTCTAAGAACAGTGCCAATACAAGCACTGGATTTGGATTAACAAGCAGTTGGGCCCACACATGTACCGGAACCAACATGGTTTTAATAGTATCTATTACGGTAGATAATGGTTTTGGCGGAAATGATATCACAGCTATCACATACAACGGAACGGCACTTACAAAACTTCTCGATCAAGGAAGCGGAACAATCGATGCAGAGCTTTGGTACCTGATAAACCCGTCCACCGGTGCTGGCTATAACGTTACTGTAACTTCAAATAATATGAACACACAGTTTCAAGGTACTAGTGTTTCATTTACGAACGCTCATCAAACAGCCGCCAGTCTTTTCGCTCCAACAAATACGGGTTCAGGAAGTTCTACCAATGGGGCAAATATTACAAATGGTGTAGTAAGTTCTAACCAAATGGTGATAGATAACTTGGCATTTAGTCAAACCGGATTTTCTGCCGTCAACTCTACACTTGATTTGCAAACTTTATCTAAGTTAGGGCTTAGTTCAGTTTGGGGTGGATGCCAAACCAGACAAGGAAGTGGAGGTACTATTGCATCACAATATAATTGGGGTGTTGATTTTATAGCGGGCCCATGGGCTATTGTAACCGCGGTTCTTAACCCGGCAGTTCTCATAGCTCCGTCACCTGAAGGAGATACTCCTTGTGAGGCAATTCTTCTTAGTGTGGGTTGTTCTGGAACAAAATTAACAGTGAACAATACTGGTCTTACAAATTCTGGAGAAACAGCTCCTTCTTGCGGAAATTATTCAGGAGGCGATCAGTGGTTTTCATTAGTAGTTCCTGCATCTGGTACAATTAAAATAGAGACCTACCCACTCACTTTAACCGATGTTGCTATGGCCGTTTACTCGACTTCTGCAACTTGTGGAGGTGTATTAACCGAGTTAGATTGTGACGCTGATAGTGGCAGTGTTGATATGGCTGTATTTACTTTGACCGCTCAAACTCCTGGAGACTCATTGTTTATAAGAGTTTGGGATGAAAATAATGATCAAACAGGCACTTACGAAATAGATGCGTCTGACCAAACTCAAAATTACTGTGTAACAGGAGATGCTATTGATATAGGTAATGGGTGTGCACAATTGACCAATGTTTCAACTTTGGGTCAAACCGGGTCTATTTGGGACGCTGATTCCCGATTGGATTTTACTAGCGATTTTAGTTATGATTTTATAATAAATCTAGGGAGTAACGATGCTGGCGCTGATGGGATTTGTTTTGTTATTCAGAATGATCCTGCAGGATTGCAAGCTTTCGGAGTTGCTGGTGGAGAGATTGGTGCGGGAGGTATTGACAATTCTCTAATAATTGAGATAGATACATATATAAATGCGGAAGATAATGATGATGGAATAAGTTCAGGTGAACCTGCCTTCTGTACTACTGCCGCTACTGTTGATCATATGGACCTTTGGTTAGATGGGAATGTAAATCCAACAGGTACACCTGATGCATTCTGTAATACCCCTGGAGCTAGGATTATACCGAAAGCAATTGCTTTACCAAATGTAGAGGATGGGCTAGATAAAGTATTAAGAATCTCATATGTGGCAGGAACTCAAACCATAACAGCAACCCTTTTAAATACGGCTGCTACGGTAACTTTAGGAACTCTTAGTTATAGTCCAGTTGATCCGCTAACATTGTTCGGCACCAACGCACCTTATTTTGGGTTCACTGCCTCTACAGGAAGTGAAACAAATCTACAAACAGCTTGCCTAGATGGAGTTTTTCTTTTGCCTTTGCCAATAGACTTGTTAAATTTTGAAGTTGATTGTAAAGAAGGCTCTTCGGAATTAAAATGGACTACAGCATCAGAAATCAATAATGATTATTTCACGATTGAAAGAAGCATTGATGCAATTAATTTTGAACCTGTTGCAACCTTGCTTGGAAGAGGCAATAGCACTACAATCAATAATTATAGTTGGAAGGACGATAGCTCAATTAGAGAAAGAGCTTACTACCGATTAAAACAAACTGATTTTGATGGGGCATCTGAATATTTTGGAATAAGAACTGCTACCTGTGAACGATCATTAGATATTAGTATATATCCAAACCCAACTAAGGGTCAAATAACCATTGAGGGAAACCATTCTGAATTAGAGCAAACCAAAATTTTCAATACGATTGGCCAAGATGTAAGCGCATTTATGAAAATAATTGAAAAAACAGAATCAAAATTAATTATCGATTTATCTTCTTTAAATGATGGCATTTATTTCGTAAAAACAAGAACATCAGCAATGAAAATATTGAAGAAATAGCAACTTTTTGAAATCAAGTTTATCTTTTACTCTCGGAGCTTCTGCTCTGAAAAACACAAAGAGTTAATCAAAGACAGCTTTTCGACACCTTAAAAAGGAATTGACAAACATTTATTATATGAAACGAATAATCAATAGAACATATAACACGATGTACCAGAGCACTAGGTCTGTGTCTACGCGAGAGCAGATTGTAGTAATAAGTATCACAATGGGATTCATACTTTTTTCATTTCTATGTGTTCTATTAAGTTATTTCGGCTAGTGCTAATGATGTTAAGTAGGGAACTGTAAGACAGTCTCACGCCAATGTCAAATCGAAGGAGGTCAGGAGCCTTTGTATGATAGACATTTTCTTGCCTTTTCCTATTATCTTGAGCTTCCAACAACCCAATTTGTAATTTGGATTGTTGGCTTTAGCATCCGATGAATGTTAAATAAGAGCTCCTTGAAAAGGTTTGTATCCAATTAATTCTCGATTCGGTAGTGGCACCTGTATATAAAATGCGCAGGGTACTTAGGGAGTATATTTCTTAAATTTTATTAAAAATAATATTGGGGATTTTATCGGTATAAATAATGATATTTGAATTACAGCATGCGTATTATAACTCTATATATTTTTTTACTGTGTTTGATGGTAACCCAGCTCTCCTTCTCTCAAGAAGCTAAAGCACAGTTTTTGGAGGACCGTGTAAGTGAATCTAAAATTACGAATGAAACTGTTGCTGCTGTACAAAATTTATTCTATCAACATGAATTTGAAAAGGCATTAAAACAAGGGCTAGAGGCGGAGTTGTTTGAATTGCAATTAAACAAGGCTGACAGCTTTCACCTTTTTCAAACGATTGCAAGTGCTTTTGCAAAACTTGACGCAAGTGGGTCGGCATTTCAGTATGCAAAAAAAGCCTTTATCATTTCAAGCAGGTCAGAGATTTTATCTAAAATACATGAGCCAGCTTGGATTTCTCCATTTTACACTAGCTTAAACATGCATGATTCTGCGGTTTTTTTCTATCAGAAATCTGTGAAACTTGCTTTTTTAAGGGAAGATACTTTAACATTAATGGGTTTGTATAATAACATAGGCTACACGCATTATTTAAATAAGAAGAATGATTCTGCAATTTATTTTTATGAAAAAATAATGTCCCTTAATGTAAGTGACAGTGAAGAATATGCTATTAATGTTGGACTAGCCGCAGGAAACTTAGCTCTTGTCTATGTTGATAAAGAAGAGTATGAAAAGGCAATTTCAAATTCTAAAATAGATGCGCGACTGAGTAAATTAATAAACAGGAATTCGTACATAAACGCTATGAACTCAATGGCCTTTTGCTATTATAAGCTTAATGAATATGAAGAGTCAAAAAAAGTCCTTTTAGCTTTAACGCAGTTAGAGGATAGAGTGTTTACCTCGAAAATTTACACGCTTAGGTTGCTTGCAAAAGTATATCATGAATTGAACTATAATGATTCGGGTTACTATTACATGGAAAAGCATGTAATACTTGAAGACAGCGTTCAAAAACAAAAAAGGGCCTCGGAAAGGGTATTAGAACAATTGTCAGATTTCAAAGTGCGTAACGTTCAAAAAGATCTAGAGATAGCTAAAAAGAAGGAAAAGATAGAAAAGATTAAAAACCGGATCTACTCGATTGTTTTAGTGTTTACGATAATTATTATTCTGCTTTCTGTAGTATATTTTAAGACCAGGCAAAAGAAAAAAGCGCAAATCAATAAGCTCAAATATGAGTTGCTATCATTGGAGTTGAATAACCGGAAAAAGGATTTGAGCAATGTTGTGACCAACTTAAACTATAAACGAAAGTTCATTAGTACAACACAAGAGAAATTGAAAGTTTTTAAGCAGCAGCCTAAAGAAGAATTACTACCGAATTTATCAAAGCTAATCAGGGAATTTGAAAATTATAAAATTGCAGACAAGAGTCTTGAGGTTTTTCAATCTGATTTTGAAAAAGTGAACCTGACATTTTTTAAGACATTAAGTGAAAAGTTTCCTTTATTGACTGAAAATGAAAAAGAAGTATGTGGGCTAATTGTGTTAAAACTTTCATCTAAAGACATCGCCAGCATCAGAAATGTCACGCCAAATGCAGTGAAAAAAGCGCGTCAAAACATTCGAAAAAAACTCCCAATTACTTCAGATCAAAGTCTATCCTTTTTTCTTGAAAGTATATAGATTTTGCAAGGTGGATTTAAACTTAAAAATTAGATTCAAATTTTAGTTGAATTTCTTCTAAACACAGGTTACCTATGCTTCCCTCATGAGAATGATTCACTTCTTTACTAGGCGTAAAATTCCCTTCTAATATGGATTTCCCTAATAATTGGTAGGCATCTCGAAAAGTCATTCCATCCATTACAAGCTTATTTACTTCTTCAACACTATACATGTAATCGTAAATGGGGTTCTTTAAGATTTCATCCTTTATTATAACATGTTCTAGCATCATGTTACAAACTTCCAAATTGTCTTTTAAGACATCTATAGACTCCATATAGGTTTCTTTTAATAATTGAAAATCACGGTGATATCCACTGGTTAGATTGTTCGTGATTGCCATAATCTCGGTAGGCAAATTTTGTATTTTATTGCATTTAGCCCGTAATAATTCGAACACATCTGGGTTCTGTTTGTGTGGCATAATACTGGACCCAGTTGTAAGTTCCTTTGGGAAACCTAAGAAGTTGAAATTTTGACTCATGAACAGACATACATCTGCAGACAGTTTAGAAATTGTGCCAGCTATGGATGCCATAGCAAAAGAAGTCGTCTTTTCAAGTTTGCCACGACTCATTTGGGCAGCAATAACGTTAAACTTCATCGTTTCAAAACCTAGTAATTCTGTAGTCATCGTTCTGTTGATTGGAAAGGAAGAACCATATCCTGCCGCTGATCCTAATGGGTTTTGATCACTGATTTTGTATGCGGCATTAAGTAGTATGAGATCATCGATAAGGCATTCGCTGTAGGCAGAAAACCATAAACCAAAAGAGGAAGGCATTGCTACCTGCATATGTGTGTAGCCTGGTATTAAAACATCTTTATATTTCTCACTTAATTCTATTAAGGTTTTGAAAAGTGTATTAATCAGCGTTTTAATATTGTCAATCTCTTCTTTTGTGTACAGATGCAGATCAACTAAAACCTGATCATTTCGCGATCGTGCCGTGTGAATTTTTTTTCCTGCCTCTCCAATTTTACTAACTAATTCAAATTCAATTTTGCTATGCACATCTTCAAAGCGATCTTCTATAATGAACGTGTTGTTTTCGATTGTGAGTTGTATTTCAGCTAATCCACTGAGAATATCCGCTAACTCATTATCAGCTATAATTCCAATACTATTTAGCATTTTGGCATGAGCTACATTGCCTTTTACATCATGTTTGGCCAATTTAAGGTCTAAGACCCGATCTTGCCCTACGGTAAACTTCTCTACTACATTATCTGTTGTATATCCTTTATCCCAAAGTTTCATAAGCTTATTTTTTTAAAGTATTTTATTAAATAGTTGTTTGTACATCTCAATTCCTTCCTCGATCTCACTTAAATAAATGTATTCATCCGAGCTATGCGATCGTTTTGAATCACCAGGCCCTATTTTTAGTGAGGGGCAGTTTAAATTTGCTTGATCGGATAGAGTAGGAGATCCATATGTTTTTCTTCCCAAATTAATTCCCGCTTGAACTATAGGATGTTCTATAGGAATTGAAGATGAATTCAAATTCAGTGAACGTGGAGTTAGTTCACTTTTAGTGTGCTCATTTATTGTAGAGAACACCTCTTGGTTACTATATTCTTCGTTAGTGCGAACATCAATTACAAAATGACAATCTGATGGAACTAAATTATGCTGTTTTCCGGCTTTAAATTGCGTCACGCTCATTTTCACCTTACCAAGAACCTGGGAGACTTTTGAGAATTCAAAATCCTTAATCCACTGTATGTCTTCCATCGCGTTGTAAATGGCGTTTTCTGTATTGTCGTGGGCAGCATGTCCTGCTATTCCCTTTGCTTGACCATCAATAACTAACAGTCCTTTTTCGGCAACGGCTAGCTGCATTTCTGTTGGTTCTCCTACCACAGCAAAATTAATATTAGGTAGAAAAGGGAGCAGATGTTTAATCCCATTAGCTCCCGAGTTTTCTTCTTCGGCAGTTGCTGCAAGAATCAAATTATAGTTCAGGTCTTCTTCAAAGTAATAATGGACAAATAGTGCCATTAACGAAACTAACGAACCTCCAGCATCATTGCTTCCAAGCCCATATAATTTTCCATCTATAATATTAGCTTCAAAAGGGTTTAAAGTATATCCGCTATTTGGCTTTACCGTGTCATGATGGGAATTGAGTAAAATTGTTGGTTTTTTCTCGTCAAAATATTTGTTGACAGCCCATATATTATTCATAGATCTCTCTGTGGATATAAACAGGGATTCCATCCAGTCTTGAATCAAATTTGCCGTCTTATCTTCTTCCCCTGAAAAAGATGAAGTTTGAATCAAGGTCTTGAGTAGATCAATGGCTTTATTGGTGGTTTCTTTGTCCATTCTATATTGTAATTTGAGTGTGTTTTTTGTCATTTTCAATAATGCTGTTCGCATTGCCGATCACGACCTTGGATACATTGTGCGCTAATGCATGGAAGGCATTTTCAATTTTTGGAAGCATGCCAGCGTGTATTACTCCAGCCAATTTTAGCTTTTGGTAAGAAGATGAAGTGATGTTTTCAATAATTGAAAGCTCATCATTTACATCCATCAATACCCCGTCTTTTTCAAAACAATAAATCAGCTCTGTTTCGTAATTTTCACTCATTGCAATGGCTATTTCTGCCCCAACGGTATCCGCATTAGTATTTAATAATTGACCATTCCCGTCATGGCTAATAGCACAAAATACCGGTGTAATATTTTTCGATAACAAGAGCTGAATCATATCGGTGTTGACAGATTCTACATCTCCTACCCAACCAAAATCTATTGGCACAACAGGTCGCTTTTTCGCTGAAATACAATTCGCATCTGCGCCTGTTAATCCGATGGAATTACATCCGCTTGCTTGAAGTTTTGCAATTATATTTTTATTAATCAGTCCGGCATAGACCATGGTAATGACCTCTAAATTTTCGGTTGAAGTGATTCTTCTACCTTCATTCATTTTAGTTTCATGACCAAGTTTTTGGCCTAACTCAGTAGCTTGTTTACCACCGCCATGAATCAATATTTTCGGGCCTTTCAATCGAGCAAAATTCTTGAGAAACGAATTTAATAACTGTTCGTTTTCTATAATTTTACCTCCTATTTTTATGATGGATAATTCATTCTTCATTTTGTAGCATATTAAGTAATACAGCCTGCGCAGCATATGTTCGATTGTTTGCCTGCTCCAGAACCAGTGAGTTTTCTGAATCGATTACAGCATCTGTAGCAACTACATTTCTACGGATGGGCAAGCAATGCATAAACTTTGCATTATTGGTTCGGCTCATTTTCTCTTCATCAATAATCCAATGATCTAATCCCTCACTAATCTCACCATAGTTAGTAAAGGGCGACCAGTTTTTAGCATAGATAAAATCGGCATTGTTAAATGCTTCATTCTGGTCACAAGTAATTTCTACTCCATTGGTAAAGTCTGTGGATAGCTCGTAACCTGCAGGGTGTGTTATAACCAAATCTATGTCAGCGAGCTTCATCCATTCAACAAATGAGTTAGAAACGGCCTGAGGAAGAGTACGTGGGTGTGGCGCCCAACTTAGAACTACTTTCGGTCGAGCCTTTACTTTTTTCTCTTCTATGGTTATTAGATCTGCAAATGATTGTAACGGGTGAAGCGTGGCACTTTCGAGTGATATCACAGGCACAGTTGAGGAGAAGATAAATTTATTTAGGACCTCTTCATTATAGTCTGCCTCCTTATCAGTTAAAGAAGCAAATGTGCGGATACCAATAAAGTCACAGTATTGAGAAATAACTCCTGCAGCATCTTTGATGTGTTCTTGTGTTCCCTGGTTCATTACTGATCCGTCTTCCAATTCAATAGACCAACCGTCATTATTTAAATTCATAATCATAACGTTCATGCCTAAATTCATGGCCGCCTTTTGTGTACTAAGCCGCGTCCGTAAACTCGGATTAAAAAATAGTAGACCCATCGTCTTATTTGATCCAATATTTTTATGGCTTAAAGGATTTTCTTTAACGGCTCGGGCGATTTGCAAGAGCCCATTAAGATCTTGAACATCCTTAATTGATGTGAAATTTTTCATTGGAGTGAAGTTTTAAGTGCTGAAATGAAATGCGTGAGTTCTTCTGTCTTAATCGTTAATGGAGGAAGAATTCGCAGTAAA
This sequence comes from Parvicellaceae bacterium, assembly GCA_047639575.1. Classification (GTDB taxonomy): domain Bacteria; phylum Bacteroidota; class Bacteroidia; order Flavobacteriales_D; family Parvicellaceae; genus JBLIOB01. The sequence goes on along the minus strand of JBLIOB010000087.1, from coordinate 4,730 downwards.
TTCGGGTTTGCAGAAGCCCCGGTAAATATGTGATGTTCGTTTAATAATTTGAGGCGAAGAGCTGCGATCGGAAAATCAAATTCAAGCCCAAGCATTAAACCTCTGCCCTTGATGTTTTTAACTGCGGGAATATGATTTATTTCAGCAATAAATGATTTGCTAACGCTCTGAACATTGAGCATTAGTTTTTCATTGTTGAGCACGTTCAATACAGATAAACCAGCTGCACATGCCAAGTGATTTCCACCAAAAGTTGTTCCCAATAAGCCGAGAGATGCTTTTATTTTAGGGTGGATTAGTACGCCCGCTACGGGAAAACCATTACCCATTCCTTTAGCCATACTGATTAAGTCTGGTTCTATCTTACTTGCTTGATGCGCAAAGAAATTTCCGGTTCTCCCAAAGCCACTCTGAATTTCATCCAAAATGAGAAGTGCACCATATTTTGAACAAGCTTCTGAAAGAAATATTTGGTACTCCTCAGTAGGTTCGTTCAATCCACCTACACCTTGAATTCCTTCCATGATTACGGCAGATACATCTTCACCTTTTAGCGATTCTATTAACTGTTTTTTATTGTTTAATTCAATAAAGTCAACATCAAAATTTGAAAGGTTTATTTGAGAGGATAGCTTTTTATTATCCGTTACATTGAGAGTTGCAGCCGTACGTCCGTGAAAGCCACCTTTATAGGCTACAACTTTCTTTTTACCCGTATGGAATGAGGCCAATTTAATGGCGTTTTCATTTGCTTCGGCTCCACTGTTACATAGGAAGAGTTTATATTTAGGATAGCCACTAACCTTAGTTAATTTATCAGCATATTCATCTTGAATTGGCATGTTTACAGAGTTTGAATAGAATCCTATTTGATTCAATTGCTGACTCACTTTTCCAATATATTCAGGATGATTATGTCCAATTGAAATCACACCATGCCCACCATATAAATCTAAGTATGCTTGATTATTTTCATCAAAAAGATACACGCCATTGGCACGTGTAGGGGTAACATCAAATCGGGGGTAGACATCAAATAAATTCATAATTAATGGTAATTAGCTTTGAAATTGAGTCCCGTTGATTCGTCTAATCCAAACATGATATTCATATTCTGAATAGCCTGACCAGCAGCTCCTTTTAATAAATTATCAAGTACAGAAGTGATTAGAACTTTGCCTTTTATTTTTTGAATTTGAATTAGACAGTTGTTAGTATTCACGACCTGTTTCAGGTTTACAGTGTTTTCACTAATAAAAGTAAAAGGCTCATTGACGTAATAGTCTTTATATAACTGGAGCAATTCATCGTGAGATAAATCAACTTCAGTATAAGCACTGGCAAAAATGCCTCTTGTAAAATCTCCTCGCACAGGAAGAAAATTAACATCGCTTACAAAGCTATTCTGCAGTACAGTTAAACTTTCATTGATCTCTTCTAAGTGTTGATGATCAAAAGCTTTATAGATTGAAATATTGTTATTTCTCCAACTAAAATGAGACGAGTTTGCTAAAGATTGTCCTGCGCCTGTCGATCCAGTAATTGCATGTACGTGTATATCGTTTAGTAACAGCCCTTCGTTTGCAAGAGGCAATAATCCCAATTGGATAGCCGTAGCAAAACAGCCTGGATTTGCAACGTAGTTAGCTCCTTTAATCTTTTCACGGTTTAACTCCGTCAATCCATAAACAAAGGGCTTATTATTAAAAACAGAAGATTCTTTCAAGCGAAAATCACTACTCAAATCAACTATTTTAGTCGTTTCCGAAAAACGGTTCTTTTCAAGGAAGCTAGCGGATTTACCGTGTCCCAAACAAAGAAAAAGTACATCCACATCAGGATTGATTTCTTTGGTAAAGACCAATTCAGCATTATTTATCAAATCTTGATGAACATCTGATACTTTTTGACCAGAGCAGGAATGGCTGTACAAAAAATTAATAGTTACTTCAGGGTGGTGCACGAGACAGCGAATGACTTCTCCGGCCACATAACCACCACTTCCTATTATTCCAACGTGTATCATTGTTTCTGATTTACATGATTAAAAATTTGCATTGAATTGGCCAATATTTTTGTGAAGCCTTTCACGTCATCGCCACTCCAGTTTTTGTTTATTTCTCCATACTCTCCGAAGTCTGAAGTCATCAGATCATGCTCAGATTCAATTCCTTTAATTGTGAATCTGTATGGATGTAATTCGAGATTAACTTTTCCACTTACATTGGTTTGTGTATCCGATAAAAATTTCTCAATGTTCCGCATTACGGGCTCAAAATATTGCGCTTCATGAATGAACATACCGTACCAATTTGCCAGTTGATCTTTCCAGTGGAGTTGCCATTTTGAAAGTGTATGTTTTTCTAAAGTATGATGTGCTTTTATAATAACGGCCGATGCCGCAGCTTCGAACCCAACACGCCCTTTAATGCCTATAATGGTGTCTCCAACATGAACGTCTCTGCCAATAGCATATTTATTTGCAACTAATTCAATATGTTGAATGGCGTTTACCGCCTTCATTTTAATTCCATCAACTGCTATTATTTCTCCTTTTTCAAATTCAATGGTCAAATTTTTAGGTGTTGTCTCTTCCAATTGACTTGGGTAGGCTTCTGATGGTAATTCTTGATGAGAAGTTAAAGTTTCAACTCCACCTACACTTGTTCCCCAAAGTCCTTTATTGATTGAGTATTGTGCCTTTTTCCAATCAACAACAACGCCTTGCTTGCTTAAGTATTCTATTTCAGCATCTCGAGATAATTGTAGATCTCTAACGGGCGTTATTATTTTAATCTCAGGTGCAATTAATTGAAAAATTAAGTCAAACCGGACTTGATCATTACCAGCTCCTGTGCTACCATGGGCAATGTATTTAGCACCAATTGATTGGGCATATTTTGCTAAAGAGATTGCTTGGAAAATTCGTTCTGCACTTACAGAAAGAGGGTATGTATTATTTTTTAGAACATTACCATATATCAAATACTTAATAATGTTGTTATAATAATTCTCCGTCTCTTCTAAAGTGACATGTTTTTTTGCTCCAAGTTTTACTGCCTTGTCTTTAATTTGCTCAAGCTCAATTTCTGAAAACCCGCCAGTATTTACTACCGCAGAATAGACTTCAAAGTGACTTTCATTCATTAAATACTTTAAACAGAATGATGTGTCTAAGCCACCACTAAAAGCGAGCACAATGCTATTTTTCTTCATTACTTAAATGTTTAACTAGGTTTGGAAATTTCTTTTTTTTGCCATGAATTCGATTAATTCTTGACTTCGTGAATCGTAAAAACCGATTCCATGATTTTATTTTAAATTGTTCAGTGGTAGCTAGAGAAATTGATTTCAAATCACAACTCATTCCTGTACAGATACACATTGTTTTATTCGTGCGTTGTAGGATGTCATAATTCGCACAGCTCTTGCATCCATCCCAAAATTTATCATCTTGAGTTAGTTCAGAAAACGTTACGGGATAATAACCCAAGTCTGAGTTAATTTTCATAATGGCCATGCTGGTTGTAATGCCAAATAATTTAGCCATTGGGAATTTCTTCAGGGACAACTTAAAAGTCTCGCTTTTAATCTTTTTTGCTAGTCCAAGGCCTCTATAGTCGGGGTGAACTATCAGACCTGAATTGGCAACATACTTTTCGTTGTCCCAACTTTCAATGTAACAAAAGCCAACAACGCGCTCTGCATCTAGGGCGATTATAGCTTTTCCTTCATCCATTTTTTGTTGGATGTAAACGGGTTGACGTTTAGCAATACCGGTTCCTCGAACCTTAGCTGCGTCTTGCATCATCTGGCAAATCAAATCTGCGTGATGCTTGTGACTATTATTAGCCACATCAATAACAACAAATGACATAACATTTTGAGTTATAGTAATTAAAAAAGAAAATTATGAGAGTGTATTCTACGAATACGCGGGGCGCATAGCCCCGTAAAATGTTTAGACCCCTACGGGTCTATTTCTCCTTACAGAAGTAGATAAAGCAATTCCATTAACAACCGAAAGTTGTTTTAATAGTGATGGATATTTGCTGTTAATTTTCATTACGAAGGCGCAAACATACATCTATTATTTGAACATGATATCTGATCCAATTTAAATGATGGTTGTTAAGCCACTTTTATCAATGTTAATCACTCTTGGTTTACCATTGTTGCCAATAGCTTTATTTAAAAACTTTTGAGCTGATCCTTTCATCCTTCTCTTGGTTAATAAGGAAATCTACTGTATTTGCAAACTTATCGACCGCTCTACATAAGTACCGATCTGTGGCTCCAACCTTAATATAGGTTTCATCCAGTCTCCAACTATTACAAACGTGGCGTTTCCTTTTATGCATGCTCTTCTCTATTATTGGAGAAAACTTAAATACCCATTTTTGAATGGAAGAATGATCTACTTCAACACCTCTTATCTGGAGTAATTCTTTTATATCTCTATAACATAACGTAAATCTCAATTTGAAATAGACTGCTTGAAGAATTATTGCTTTTGGGTAACGATGGTGTTTGAACATGCCTCTTGAGTTTTCACCTCAAAAGTAGTTTCTTTAACTTTTGACCGAATTAATGGGACAGAACCAAAGAAAATGGACTGATAAAAAATTATTAGAAATAGCGAAATATTTAGAGCAATTTACGAATGGATTTGAAGTGCCGGAAAAAATTACTGTTGCCAACACCGAATAAAAAAAATTGCTGGTAAAAGC